>JAYEKE010000078.1:12206-15345 GCA_034660915.1 Pseudomonadota bacterium | reverse complement strand
AACTGGGGAAAATCCTGATGAAAGCCTTTTTAAAAACCCTGCTGGAATTTAGTATCCGTCCACGGCAATTGATTTTTGTCAACAGTGGAGTTTATTTGACCACCAGCGGCTCGGAAGAAATTGAAACCATCAGGACCCTTGAAGATGAAGGCTGCGCAATTTTTTCCTGCGGCACTTGTCTTGATTTCTATCACCTGAAAGACAAACTGGAAGTGGGTCAGATGTCCAACATGTTTGAAATCGCTTCCCTGTTGCTGGAAGCCGACCAGGTAGTCATCCCATGATTTATCTGGATAATGCCGCAACTTCATTTCCCAAACCCCCTGAAGTACTGGCGGCAATGACTCATTATGCAACTGCCGTTGGTGCCAGTCCCGGTCGCTCCGGCCACCGGCCGGCAGCTGACGCCGGCCGCCTGATTTTCCAGGCCCGGAAACAGGCTGCCAGGCTTTTCAATATCAGCAATTCCAGCCGGGTAATTTTCACCAAAAATGTTACCGAAGCCCTGAACTTGGCAATATTCGGCCTGGCGCAGCCTGGCGACCGGGTTCTAACCACGGCAATGGAACATAATTCGGTTATTCGCCCCTTGCGTTATCTGGAACAGGAGGGCCGCATCACCCTTGATATTATCCCGGCAACACCAACCGGAGAACCGGACCTTGAATACCTAAAGCAGCAACTCCGAAAACATTCCTTTCAGCTGGCCGTTTTAAATCACGGCTCCAACGTCACCGGCAACATATTCCCGCTCGCTGAAACCATCCCCCGACTCAAAACTGAAGGAATTACCGTCATCATTGACGGAGCCCAGACCGCCGGGGCCATCCCCATTGACCTCAAAGCACTGGATAGCGATATCTTTTGCTTCACCGGTCATAAAAGTCTTTTTGGACCCCAGGGAACCGGGGGGGTTGTGCTGCGGGAGGGATTAAAACCATTACCCCTAACCCGGGGCGGCACCGGCAGTCTGTCAGAAGCGGAATATCAACCGGAATTTCTACCCGATTATTACGAAAGCGGCACCCCGAACACTATCGGTCTGGCCGGACTGGCTGCAGCTCTCAAATTCATCAACCAGACAACGGTGGAAGAGATTCATCGCCATGAACAGAAACTGACAAAAAAGCTCTGGCAGGGTCTGGCAACCATAACCGGCCTCAGGTTATATGGCCCGGCTACAGATCAAGACCGCCTGCCAGTCATTTCCTTCACCCTGGACAAATTGACCCCGGCGGAAATTGCCTTCAACCTGGACCGAGAGGATGAAATCATGGTCAGGGTTGGTCTCCACTGCGCTCCCCTGGCCCATAAGAACATTGGTACTTTTCCTCAGGGAACCGTCCGCCTGGCACCAGGCTATTTCAACACCGACCGGGAAATGGAAATCGTCATCGAGGCCATTGGCAAAATGGCCTCTCGTTCGCCAATCTAGAGGCAAATACCATGAACTTGCATACGTATCTGCTTTTCAATTCAATCCATTACGTCATGAAAACAGAAGCACTGTTAAAAGATGCAGGGATTACCATTGACCTTGTTCCAGTACCAAGGGAGATAAGTTCTGATTGCGGCATGTGCATCGCTTTTTCGGAACAGAACCTGCAGAAGGTTGTCTCCCTGGTCTCTGGACAAGGTTTCCCCGATGAAACCCGGATATACCAACGGAGAACAAGACATGAGTACCAGAGGATTGAAATAAAATAACCTCACCGGCGGGCCAAATGTTTCAGCTGGTTCAAACGATCCGGAGAAAAATCGGAGCCACCACAGGAAACCAGGGTGTTGTTGTGAAACAAAGGCTCACCGGCCAAATCAACATCCGTGGCCTCACAGGCCGCCGGCCACAGGACGGTACCAGGCAGAGGTGAATACTCGGTCAACCGGGGATACAATCCCAGAAACTTGACAAACTCCACATCTTCTTTTACCTGTTGCCAGCGCTGACCCGGAACCCCCACCAGCAAATAGACATCCAGCTGTTCCGGAGGATATCCCGCCGCCAGTAAGGCGGCGATGGTCTCCTCAAAACGTTTTTTCACTGTTTTGCCACCCCACTGTTCCTGCAACGCCTCACTGGTGGTTTCCAAGCTGAGCCTGATAGTGGTAAAACCGGTGGTTTTCATCAACCGGGACAGCTCCGGAGTGATGGCATTTACATGCAGGCCGTTGGGGGTATGAAAACGAAGATGGGGAAAAGAGTCCTTCACCTTTTCCAAAAAAGGAATCAGATTGGACTCCGCTTCCAAGAGCAGAGCATCATCATAAAAGACGATGTCCTCCACATGGGGATAGCACGACAACCAGTATTTCAGCTCGGCAAACACGTCTCCCGGCGGTCGACGGCGGTAGCCGGGATAAAGCCTGAACGAAGCGCAGTAAGGGCAGCGATAAGGACAACCGAGACTAGTCAGAAGCACCAGAAAATCATGCTCCCGGTACAAATCCCAGGCTGGTGAAACATTGAAGAGATCAAGCTCCCGGGGATTAGGAACCGCGGAGATAATATCCAGTTCTTTAAGCAGCCGGCACAACTCTCCCGGATCAGCACCGATTACCACATGGTCCGCACCAGCATAAAGGCGGGCATGATCGGCACATAAAGTCGCGTAAATCCCTCCTAGAATGACCACGGTATCCGGGAAAATTTCCCTGATGATCCGGATTGTCTGTTGCACCCCGGGATACCAGTAAGTCATCCGGGAAGTTACCACTACCACGTCCGGCACCGGCAACTTTTCCAAATGCGCCCGGAAAACTTCTTCCGGCAGGCCATAACGCTTATAATAACGGGGAACATCCCGGATGGCCTCCGGTTTGGCAATCACCTGCTGAAAATAATGTCCGGTTCCGTAGCGCCGCCGCTTCACTTTCTGCCGTAATATCTGCGGCAGCAAAGCCAAATCCAGGCAATCAAGCAAGTGGACATTTGCCCCATCCTGACGGCGCAGGATATCCCCAAGATAGAGAAGCCCCAGAGGTCTGGCCCACAGATCATAGGCGGCAAAATCAGTAATCCAGGGATTAACCAACAATATTTCAGCTTTTTTCACCCGGCTAAACTCCAAAAATCGTCCTGAAACAAAAACAATACTTTGACAACCATGGTACGAATAAGATATTTCAGCACAGAATCTCA
>JAYEKE010000078.1:9406-12106 GCA_034660915.1 Pseudomonadota bacterium | reverse complement strand
CATAACAGAAACGGGAAAGAAAATCATGCAAATCATCCAACTACCTGACCGTCTGCCCCTCTTCGTACTGAACAAAACGGTCATTTTCCCCCACATGGTCATTAACATTACCGTAAAAGACCAGCAGGATATCAGCCTGCTTACTGAAATATATGAAAAACAGGAATTTGTCGGCAGCTGCAACCTGCGGACCAGCAATCGGGAATCGCTCACACTGGAAGACATGTATCCGGTGGGCACCGCCTGCCGGGTAACCATGGTCAGGGCATCCAAGCCCGGCGAGGCAGAATTTACCATCGAGGGGCTTGCGAGAATTTCCTTTCTCCGGCTGCTTAATAACCAGCGCCCCATGATTGCACTCATTAATCCACTCAAAGAATTTGCAGACTCCGACAATGCCGCGCTGCACATGCTCAAGGCCAGCTGTCTGGCTCAATTGAAAGATTGTTTTGCGGCCGGCAAGCCTTTACCGGAAGCCGCTTTGACTTTGCTGGACAAGGTGGACAATCCCGCCAGGCTGGCGGATGTGGTCACCATTTATCTGCGTCCTGACTTCTCCAGCCAGCAAAAAGTTTTGTCACTTATTGACCCCCTGGACCGGCTCAAATTTGTCCACCAGCTTTTAACTGCCACCCGACAGCAGTTGCACCTGGGACAGAAAATCGGGGCGAAGGTGCAAAAAGGGATAAACAAAAACCAGAAGGAACAGCTCCTGCGACAACAGATGAAAGCTATCCAGGATGAACTGGGAGAAGATGAAGATGACCTGGAAAAGCTACGCCAAGCAATCAAAGAATCAGGCATGAATGAGGCTACCAGCGACATAGCCCTAAAAGAGCTGAGCCGGCTGAGCCGGATGAATCCGGCCTCCCCTGATTACCACAGCACCCTGACCTACCTCGAATACCTGGCGGAAATGCCCTGGACCCGGGAAAGCAGAGATAATCTTGACCTGGAACATGCCGAGCAGATACTCAATGAAGATCATTACGGCCTGGAAAAAGTCAAGGATCGCATCCTGGAATACCTGGCCGTCTGCAAGTTGAAAAAAGAGATGAAGGGACCAATCCTCTGTCTTGTGGGACCACCGGGAGTCGGAAAAACCTCTTTGGGAAAATCCATCGCCCGGGCTACGGGGCGATCATTCATCCGTTTATCTTTAGGCGGCATGCATGATGAAGCGGAAATTCGTGGTCATCGCCGAACCTATATCGGTGCCATGCCCGGCAGGATTATCCAGGAGCTCAAAAGGTGCAAAAACCGTAACCCGGTATTCATGCTTGATGAAGTGGATAAACTTGGGCGTGATTTTCGCGGTGACCCGGCCTCCGCCCTGCTGGAAGTCATGGACCCGGAGCAAAACAATACCTTTACTGACCACTACCTTAACGTTCCCTTTGATCTCAGTAAAGTCATGTTCATCACCACCGCCAACCAGCTGGATCCCATCCCCGCCCCCCTGAGAGACCGGATGGAAATTATCCAAATTCCCGGCTATAGCGAAGCGGAAAAGAAACCCATCGCCTTTCGCTACCTGGTACCCCGGCAGCTGGAAAACAATGGTCTCGCCAGTGAACGTATCATGTTCACCGATGAAGCCATGGATAAGATAATCAGTGAATATACTCGGGAAGCCGGGGTCAGGAACCTGGAAAAAACCATCGGACAGGTTTTACGAAAACTGGCCCGGGAAAAAGCCGGCAATCTGAAACCAAATCGTACAGTAACCGGTCGGGACCTGGAAAAATTTCTTGGTCCCCGGAAATTTCACCGGGAACTGGCCGCTATCCATGATCAGATTGGGGTGGCCACCGGCATGGCCTGGACTCCCACCGGCGGTGATATTATTTTCATTGAAGCGGCCAAGATGAAGAGCGGCAGTCCGAAACTGACCCTGACCGGCTCCCTGGGCGAGATCATGAAGGAATCGGCAATTACCGCTTTAAGCTATTTGCGCAGCCTGGCAGATTCTTTGGCATTGGATGCAGACCAGTTTGCCAGCCAGGACATCCATATTCATGTTCCGGCGGGTTCAATTCCAAAAGATGGTCCTTCGGCGGGAATGGCCATCTTCCTGGCCCTCCTGTCATTGTTCAGCAACCGGCAGACCAACCACAAGGTCGCCATCACCGGGGAAATAACCCTGTCCGGACGGATTCTGGCGGTCGGCGGCATCAAAGAAAAGGTACTGGCCGCCCATCGGGCCGGGATCACGCACATTGTCATGCCGGAGGAAAACCTGAAAAATCTGCTAGACATTCCGGAAGATGTGAAAAAGGAAATGACCTTCAGCGGGGTTGAAACCATTGACGCCGCCATTCCACTGGTTGTCCCGGGATTAACCCCAAAACCAGAGGTTACCGGTCACCAGATTCCGGCGGCTTATGTGTAAAGAAATCATTTAAATCAACCGTAGATCATGATGCGGATTTTCCCGATCCAGTTCCCATTTGGCGGGATTATCAACAATATACCGGCGAATACGGTTCAATTCATTTTCATTGCGGATGATGTGATCGTAATAATTTCGTTGCCACAATTTGCCGTCAAATCGCAGCCATCCATTTTGTTTGACACCAGCCACATATCGTTTTGTGGTCATGGTTTTGAAACGATGGACTACATCCGGCAATGACAACGTAGGGGCAACCCCCTGTGGTTGCCCATCATCCCCCTGTGGTTGCCCATCATCCCCCTGTG
>JAYEKE010000078.1:0-9306 GCA_034660915.1 Pseudomonadota bacterium | reverse complement strand
CCCCCTGTGGTTGCCCATCATCCCCCTGTGGTTGCCCATCATCCCCCTGTGATTGTTCCATATCATCGTATTGGGCCACATCAGGGCAGGCACAGGGGCCTGCCCCTACAATAACGATAATTCCGTGGATATGGTTAGGCATAATTTGGAATGTATCGGTATAAATGCCGGGATAATATCCTGGAATTTCATTCCAAACCGTTTCCACCATCCGCCCCGCATCGTTCAACACCATTTCAGCCGCAACAATTCCCCCGAACAAACATTTACGGCTCTGGGTGCAAATGGTTACAAAATACACCCCTGGTTGTGAATAATCATATCCCCGCAAACGGATGGAACGACGATAATGCGTTTCAGGATCGTATTTCATCAGAAAATAACCGGTCAGGACAGTCGGGGCATCAGGGAATAGAGCTGGTTCAATAAATCGGCATTGCTGTCATGGTGAATCCAATGGCCCCTCTTTTCTTCCTCAGAGCCTGGCAACTCCCGGTTTTCCAGCTGCTGTCGGGCTATACGCAGAGTGGCATCGGAAATGTTGTCTGCCTCATCTTCCCGTTGCCGCAGCCATTTTTCAATTTCCTCCCAGGGAGCTTCACAGGAAACCACATACACCGGCAGCTCCCATTTGGCTGCCAGATCATAAAAAAGCTGCCGCTGCCAGGATTTCAGGCAGGTGGCATCAATAATCACCCCTTCACCAGCAGCCAGTTTCGTATCCGCCTGCCGAACCAGCTCCTGATAGGTCTTCCGGGTCATTTCAGGACTGTACAGGCCACTTTCAAAATCATCCGGCCGATGTTCAGAAGCATTCAACCCCTGCAGCTCCTTGCGCACCTGATCTGATCGTAAAGAGGAAAAACCGGACATGGCGGACAAGCCGCCTGCCAGGTAGCTTTTACCACTGCCACTGATCCCCGACAATAGAATCAAAGACGGTGAAAAACCATACGTGTAGATTGTAGCCAGCTGAAAATGACGCCGGGCCTCACTGATTGCCGATTCTTTCTCGGCCTCGGTTAAAGAGGGATCATCAAAGAGAAAACAGCTGACCTTGCCCCGCACGTAAGCCCGGTAACATTTATAGAACGGCAACAACTTCCGTCCTTCTTCGTCGGCGAAATGAGCGGCAAACCGCCGCAGGAAAAAAGCGGCCAGATCATAGCGGTCATGGTAATCCAGATCCATGGCCAGAAAAGCCACGTCAGCCATTACATCAATACAGCGAAAACGCTCATTGAATTCAATACAGTCGTAAATATCAATATGATCATCGACAAAACAGATATGTTCCAAGTGCAGATCACCATGACAATCCCTAATCATCTCCTGGCTCACCCGCCGGTCAAAAAGATCTTTATGATCGCGAAAAAAGCGCTCATTAAAAGCAATAATTCGCTGATAATCGCTTTCGGCAAGACTTTTTCCCAGATATTTTTCCGTCTGCGCAAAATTTTCCCGGATATTGAAAGAAACCATTTCCAGGGTACCGAAACTGCCATCGTCAATCACCACCGCCCGGCGATAGAAATCAGCCAGCATCTCCGCCAGGCGCTCAAGGTGAGACGACTGCAGCTCCCTGTCGGCCAGCAGATTGTACATCATCCGGGATTCGGGCAGTCTTTTCATGACCACAGCATATTCCACCAGCTGCCCTGAACCAGCAAAAAAGAAACCATCATCCCGTTTCATGATCGGCACCACCCCCAGGTAGATATCCCGGCTCAGACGGCGGTTCAGGCGTACCTCCTCCTGGCAGAAGTGATGCCGCTTTTCCAGGCTGGAGTAATCAATAAAACCGAAATCCACCGGCTTTTTCATTTTATAAACCAGTTGATCGGCAATAATCACCCAGGAAATATGGGTCTGGATCAGCTCAATATTTTCGGGAACGGGAGAATGGCGATCAGGGAGTAAAAGGTCGGCAATCATCGGCGGCAAAACAGCCTGCCGATTACTCATTCTAGAATGGGGTTGTGAAGTGCCTGGAGCAACCATAAGAAGCCAGAAGTCAGAAGTCAGGAGTCAGAAGTCAGGAGTCAGGAGTCAGAAGTCAGGAGTCAGTTACTGCATTACATTTTATTTCCGGTTTTGGGGCTTTGCGTCGACGTGCTTCGCGTGGGGACATTCTTTACTATCGCTCACTCAGGGGAGAAATAGCTTGAATTTGTTTTTAACGCGAAACTCAAGAATGTCCCCAATCCCGACAACCTTTAACCTTTAACCTTTAACCTTTAACCTTTAACCTTTAACCTTACACCTTATACCTTATACCTTACTAAAACTCGTAGCCGTAGCTCTGCCGGAAACGATCCTTGAAACCAGCAACGGTGAAATGGTGATTCTGGGTCCCGTGGTGTTCAATCTTGATCGCTCCCATGAGCGAGGCCAGGCGGCCGGTAGTTTCCCAGTCAAAGCCGTTGGTCAGCCCGAAAAGCAGACCAGCCCGGTAGGCATCACCGCAACCGGTGGGATCATTGAACTCGCTGGCCGCGGCAACCGGGATAACAAACTCCCGGCCATCGGCGTGGATGATCGAGCCTTCACCGCCGCGAGTAATGATCAAAGACTGCAGCTCGGCTGTAACTTCCGCCAGGCTCAACCCGGTGCGATCCTTGAGCAGCTGCCACTCGTAGTCATTAACCGTCAGCCAGGCAGCCTGTTTGATGAAGCGACGCAATTCCGGGCCATCGAACATGGGCAGTCCCTGGCCGGGGTCGAAGATAAAAGGAATACCGGCCTCGACAAACTGGACGGCGTGCTGGATCATGCCCTCGCGACCGTCGGGAGAAACCATGCCGATAGAAACTCCATCGGCGGCTTCGACCTGATTCCGGTGGGCAAAACCCATGGCCCCGGGATGAAAAGCCGTAATCTGGTTGTCGTCCAGATCAGTGGTAACAAAGGCCTGGGCGGTAAAGGTATCCTTCACCACGGTGAGGTAGCTCAGGTCGATAGAACAGCTCTCCAGCCATTCGGCGTAGGGAGCAAAATCCTCGCCAACGGTACCCATGGGCAGAGGATCGCCGCCGAGCAGTTTGAGATTATAGGCAATATTGCCGGCGCAGCCGCCGAATTCCCGCCGCATCTCCGGAACCAGGAACGAAACATTCAAAATATGTATTTTATCGGGAAGGATGTGATTTTTGAAGCGGTCGTCAAAAACCATGATATTGTCATAGGCAAATGAACCGCAGATTAATGCTTTTTGCACAGGTTACGTTCTCCTTTCTATTCATGGGGGACGCCATTTTTACTTTAATGGCAGATTGCTATCAACTTTTTTTTTGGAGATATCTTTCTGGTTCGCAGGCCTGTCCTGATGGTGTCCCCACATTTTCAGCCTTTCTCCTTTATCCTTTAACCTTTTGCCTTACACCTTTCTTTTACCGGAGGATTGATCAGGTATGCTTCATCAAGGCCGGAAGTTTCCTGATCAAGGATCTTCACCTTCCGTCCCTCGATGCGCAGCCGGTTGTCGCAAAAAAGCCGGGCCGCCTCGGGATATATCTTGTGTTCACAGCGGAGGATTCGGGCTGAGAGGGAATCTTCATCATCATCCGGCAGCACCGGGACCACCGCCTGGATTATAATCGGCCCGTGGTCAACCTGGTCATCAACAAAATGAACCGTGCAGCCGGCCACCCTGGTACCATAGTCAAAGGTCTGCCCCTGGCCATGGGTTCCGGGAAAAGCCGGCAGCAGTGCCGGATGGATATTGATAATTTTCCCGGGGAATGCCCCGATGAATACCGGAGTGATCACCCGCATGAAACCCGCCAGGCAAACCAGTTCAACCCCGGCATCCTCCAGGGATTTTACCAGCGCCCGGTCATATTCTTCCCGGGAAGGATAATCGGTATGGACAAGAACAGCGGTAGGAATCTGGTGATTGGCTGCCCTGACCAGCCCGTAAGCTTCAGGATCGTTACTGATGACCAGAACGATTTCCCCATTGATTTTACCTTTTTCCACCGTATCGATAATCGCCTGCAGGTTGCTGCCGCTGCCGGAAATCAATACGCCGATCCTGGTCATGAACAACTCCTCTACCTGAGGCAATTAACGAAAAGAAATCCCCGTTTCATCCACCTCTCTTTTGGTAATTTCACCAATAACATAGCAGACCTCCCCCATAGCCTGCAATCTGGACATCTGCTCTTCCACTTCATCCGCCGGCACAATCAGCACCATACCGATGCCGCAATTAAACGTCGCCAGCATTTCCGTTTCGCTCACGCCGCCCAGGCGGCTGATCAGGGAAAAAACAGGTGGACGTTCCCAGGCACCAAGCTCAATAACCGCCTGGCAGCGATTAGGCAGTACCCGAACGATATTATGCCGCAAACCGCCGCCGGTAATATGGGCAATGCCCTTGATGGTAAAATCACGGATCAGGTTGGCAATCGGTTTAACGTAAATGCGGGTGGGCCGGAGCAGTTCTCCACCAAGGCTGCAACCCAGTTCATCAATCTGGGAATCAATCCGATAGGCCTGATCACCAAGCAGCACTTTCCGAGCCAGGGAATAACCGTTACTATGCAGTCCGGAAGAAGCCAAACCGATGATACGGTCACCCACTCTTACGCTGGAACCATCAACAACCTCATCTTTATCCACAATACCGACACCGAAACCGGCCAGTTCATATTCTCCATCGGGATAAAAACCTGGCATTTCCGCGGTTTCTCCCCCTATCAGTGAACAACCGGCCGCTTGACAACCATGGGCAATCCCGGCAACAATCTCAGCCGCCTGGTCGGAATCAAGTTTTCCCATGGCCAGGTAGTCCAGAAAGAAAAGCGGTTCCGCCCCCTGGACCACAATATCGTTGACCACCATGGCCACCAGGTCAATGCCGATGGTATCATGTTTATCCAGCAGAAAAGCAATATTCAGTTTTGTTCCGACACCATCAGTAGAGGATACCAGCACCGGGTTGTCATATTTATCTTTACGAAGAGAAAACAAGGCGCCAAATCCACCCAGATCCTTCAATACTTCAGACCTGTATGTTGCTTTGACCAGCGGACTGATTTTTTTGACAAACTGATTCCCGGCTTCAACATCAACACCGGCATCTTTATAGGTTGTACTTTCTCCTGACATGACCAGCAATATTCCTTTCCTGCCGGAGATAATATGGCCGGCACAAAAACAGACAATAGATCTCTGAAATTCGGTAGCAACTCCTACCCCAGCCGAAGAAAAAAGTCAATTTATAACTTCCCTCTTTTCATTCACCAGCACCTGATCCATCAATATGCTTCCCGCTGGAATTTTCACATTTTGCCCGACAATACTACGTTGCAAACGGCATTCTCTGCCAATGCTAACGCCTGGCCAGAGAATGGAATCCTCAACTCTGCTTCCCAACCCAAGCTCACACCGGGGAGCAATCACCGTAACCCCTGACAACTCAGCTCCGGAAACCTTGGCTCCCGGAGCTACCAGGGGAAAGTCGACCTTATGTCCCAACAGCGAGTGTGCCAGTGCTGGATTTTCCCGCAGGTCCCGGTGAATGTTCAGATAATCGCCAACGGTTCCCAGGTCACGCCAGTAATACTGACCGGCAGGCATAATATAGGCGGCAATCTGCTCCCTTTCTTCCCGCAGCAGCTGTTCATAAACATCGATAATCGAAATAAAACCGGAACCGGAAAAAATGGAAAGCAATCGGGGAGAACAAATCTGAATACCGGTATAGGCCAGTAATTGAGTTTTATCTGTAGAGGTATATTTCTGATTGAAGGAAACTATCCGCTGTCCGGCTACCTGTACTGAGTTGAAACGGGGATAATCATGGAATACCATGGTCGCCAGCACATCCTGCTGTCGGTGAAAATCCATCACCAGATCAAGGGGCAGATCAGTCAAAACATCACCATTGATGGTCACAAAAAATTCACCACCAAGTTTTGCCGCCGCGTTCCTGATCCCGCCACCGGTTCCCAGGATATTTTTTTCATGGATAAATGAAATACTTTCAGCCCGGGGAGAAGACAGAAGAAAATCATGAACCTGCTGGCTGAGATGATGGCCATTCACCACCACCCGCCGCGGCTGCCAGCGAAACAGATGCCGCAGAACCATGGATAAAAGCGGCTGATTGACTACCGGAATCAACGGCTTGGGCATTTCTTCAGTCAACGGCCGCAGGCGGGTGCCATAACCCGCAGCCAGGACCATTGCCGTCCAATCACTCACTCCGAATGCTTCGCCTGCCTGTCGCACTGATTTGCACCTTTGCTTCGCTTGCGCCCTGAGCGACAGCGAGGAAGTGCCCTTGGGGTTCTTCGCACGGGGACAGAATTCAATTCTGTCCCCATATTGACGCTAATGCGGGAACAACCCCCGCAATCCAAACGGCTATATCGGCCCGCAAATAAGTACTCTTATCAGAACATTTTCTTGTTAAAAAAACAAGAAAATAACCTGTAAGATACTAAACTTCACGTTCTTCATGGTAAAATTATTTTTAACGTATCTGTCCAGTCAGGCTAACCAAATTTCGCCAAAAAAGCAACCCGCAAGCCGCCACCCCTTTTCGAATGGGTTTGCGAAAAAGGGCGTAAAATGATAAGAGTATGGATCAATAGCAACACTGTCATTATGACAAACCACATACAGGAGCCTATGAATAGCATGAAAAAACATCCCAATTCTGATGTTCCGGAACTACGCCTGATCGCCTGGGAAACCACCCGCAGCTGTAATTTATCATGTATTCACTGCCGGGCAGCGGCGGAAAAAGGTCCGTATGAAGGGGAACTCAGCACCAAAGAGGCTTTGGAATTTCTTGACACGGTGGCATCTTTCAGCAAACCGGTAATTATTCTCACCGGTGGCGAGCCCCTGATGCGCCCGGATATTTATGAACTGGCCGCCTACGGCACCAAACTCGGTTTAAGGATGGTGATGGCCACCAATGGCACCCTGGTGGATGAGACCAGTATCCAGAAGATGATTGACAGCGGCATTCAACGGATGAGCGTCAGCATTGACGGTGCCAACGCCACCAGCCATGATAATTTTCGCCAGGTACCAGGCGCCTTCAATGCCTCACTTAAGGCCCTGGAATTTGCGAGAAAGGCCGGATTGGAATACCAGATCAACACCACCATCACCAAGATAAACCTGGATGAAATCCCGGCCATTCTTGACCTGGCGGTTTCCCTGGGGGCCGTCGCCCATCATATTTTCCTCCTGGTTCCCACCGGCCGCGGCAAGGAACTGGAAGAGCAAGAGATCCCCCCGGAAGAGTACGAGCGCACCCTCAACTGGTTCTATGACCAGCGGGACAAAGTACCCTTACAGCTTAAGGCTACCTGTGCTCCCCATTATTATCGGATTTTACGCCAACGTTCCAAAGAGGAAGGTAAAAAAATAAGCTTTAAAACCCACGGCCTCGATGCGGTTACCCGGGGCTGCCTGGGGGGCATCGGCTTCTGTTTTGTTTCCCATATCGGGGAAGTCCAACCCTGCGGTTACCTGGAAGCCCTGGCCGGCAATATCAGGGAAACCAATTTTCGGGAAATCTGGGAAAAGTCCGAGGTCTTCACCCGGTTGCGGGATTTCGATGCCCTGGAAGGCAAATGCGGTATCTGCGAATATAAGCGGGTCTGCGGCGGCTGTCGGGCCCGGGCTTACGAAATAACCGGCAATTACATGGCTGAGGAACCCTACTGCACCTACCAGCCGAAAAAAGCCGGAGGTCAAAAGTAAATGGGATTTGCCCTGCTTGTCTTCATCGTTTTTATCGGCCTGATCGGCACCCTGCTGCCCGCATTTCCAGGCACCGGCCTGATTTTTGTCGGCGCCCTGGTCTACGCCGCCATCAGCGGCTTTACCATCCTCGGCATTAAGGCCATGGTTGTCCTCTTTCTGCTCACCCTGGTGGGTGCCGGCGGCCAGTATCTGCTTACCAGCTTCGGGGCCAAAACCATGGGTGCCAGCCGCTATGGAATCATGGGGGCCATAATCGGTTTTTTTGTCGGGCTGATCTTCATTCCCCTTCCGGGAGGGTCACTGATCGGGGCATTTACCGGAGCTTTCTGCTGCGAAATGGGTTTCGCCCTGAAAAACGAACGGGAAAGTTTCAAAGCCGGCATCGGCGCCGTACTCGGAGCCTTGGTCAGTTTCTTTTTCGAATTTTTTGTCGGCCTGGCCATGGTCATTTACATTTTTTATCTGCTCTGGCCACAGCTGCAACCCCACAGCAGCGGACCAACCCTGGAAGTTATCTACCATGGCCTGAGTTATATTGCCGTTTTTCTTAAGTTCCCGGTTTTCTGACCGATATCGATATGCAGAAAGGGGCAAGGTATAAGCTGCAGGCAACCTTAATCGATGGTGTCCCCACTATTTTCCACCCTTAGCCTCTATCCTATATCCTTGGTTGTAAAATCATGAAATCTGGAAGAATGAAATTCACCAACCTTATCCGGCTCCTGCTTCTGGCCGCGATTATCTCGCTGACGGCAATCATCCTCATTTTCCAGATTACCGGCCATTACCGCAGATTCAACCAGAACGCCGAAAAAATGCGCGCCGATTATGTCAGCCGGCAAAAGGAGATAATCAAACGCGAAGTTATGCGGGTTGTTGAAACCATCAATTACCAGCGCTCACTGAGTGAACAAATGGCCCGGGACAAGGTGCGCCGGCGGATACTGGAAGCTCACGCCATGGCCACAAACATTTATCAGCGGAATAAAGCCACGAAAACCGACACTGAGATTCAACCGATGGTCATCGACGCCTTGAGAGCCATTCGCTTTGCCGAGGGCCGCGGCTATTATTTTGTCATCCGCCTGGATGGCCTGGTGAGGCTCAACGCCAACAAACCGCAACTGGAGATGAAAAACCTGCTCGGCCTGCGGGATACCCAGGGAAAGCGTTTCATTCAGGAGATGACTGAAATTGCCGGCCAGTTCGGTCAGGGATTTTGTGAATATTACTGGTTGAAACCGAATGTTACCGGTAAAGATCATAAAAAAATATCTTTTATCAAACGGTTTGAACCATTTAACTGGCTTATCGGCACCGGTCTCTATGTCGAGGATGTTGAGAAACTGATAAAAACAAAGTTATTATCGCAGATCAGCAAAATCCGGTTTGGCAGCGAAGGGTATATTTTTGTTAACAGGCTGAATGGAGATGCTCTGTGCTCCAACGGAAAAATTTTTGATGGCTCAAAAAAACTCTGGGAGGTTTTCGCTAAGAATCCCGAGAGCATCAAAGACCTTTTTGCCAAGGAGTATAATGCCGCCTTAAAACCAGGGGGTGATTATATCTATTACT
>JAYEKE010000077.1 GCA_034660915.1 Pseudomonadota bacterium | reverse complement strand
GAGCCCTGCAATCATCATGGCCGAACGCCTCCCTGTACTGAAGCCATTATCGCTGCCGGCATCAGCCGGGTTGTCATTGGGATGGAAGATCCCAACCCGAAAGTTGCCGGCAAAGGCATAGCCCGGCTGCTGGAATCCGGGATTGATACTATTTCCGGCATTCTGGAAGATGAATGCCACCGGTTGAACGAAGCTTATATCAAATACATCAGCTCCAACACCCCTTTTGTCACCCTGAAAATTGCCGCCAGTATGGATGGCAGGATTGCCACCCATGCCGGTCATTCTCACTGGATTACCAACGAGAAATCGCGTCGTTATGTTCACCGATTGCGCGACGAAACCGATGCGATTCTGATCGGCATCGGTACCCTGTTGCAGGACAATCCCAAGCTGACTACCCGGCTGCCTCAGAAAAAAGGTCGAAACCCCTATCGGATCATCGTTGATTCCCGCCTGAGAACGCCACTACATGCCAATATTTTTGGTGCTGACGCCCGGGAAAAGCTCATCCTGGCCACCAGCTGTAAAAAACATGATGAGCTTAAACTTTATCAGGACAGGGTCCATCGCCTGCTGCAGATACCGGCTAATGACCTGGGGCAACTGGACCTGAAAATTTTAATGAACGAACTGGGCAAACTTGAAATCATGTCTGTACTTATTGAGGGCGGCTCTGAAATCAGCGGTTCATCCGTGGATGCCGGCATTGTTGATAAAATATGTTTCTTTTTCGCCCCCCTGCTGATTGGTGGCCGGGGCTCCACCGGCATGATGGGCGGCCGGGGCATTGATTTTATTCCCGAAGCCCAAAGAATAAACGATTTGAAAATCAAGCGTTTTGGCACCGACATCTGCGTTGAAGGCTATCTCCAATCACCACTATTACCACCCAATGAATAAAAAAACCATCCACCTGCTTAGCCAAAGCCTCCTCTATCCAGCTTCCCTGGGCTACCGGCTGGCAATTTACAGCCGTAATCTGCTTTATGACTTCAACCTGCTCAGTACCACACAGGCGTCCGTACCCGTCATCTGTGTGGGCAACCTGACGGTCGGTGGCACTGGAAAAACCCCGATGGTCTCCTGGTTAACAGACTATTTCAGCCGTCAGGGGAAAAAGGTGGCAATCATGAGCCGGGGCTATAAACGCAGTGGCAGTCAGAACCCGCTTGTACTTCTCCCGGGGGCAACAAATATGCGTGGTGTCAGTGAACTGGGTGATGAAGCCGCCATGCTGCACGCCCGGCACCCCCAAGCCGCCTTGGTATTGGATGCTGACCGCAGCCGGGGAGCCCGGGCTGTTTGTTCCCGCTGGCAACCGGATATCATCATCATGGATGATGGTTTTCAGCACCGCCGGCTACGGCGTAGCGTGAATATTGTCATGATCGACAGCCAACGGCTTTTTGGCAATGGACTCCTGCTGCCGGCCGGCCCCTTGAGGGAACCGATTTCAGCCCTGCAAAGAGCGGACCTGCTAATTTTCAACAAGTTTGATGCCCAACATACATATTTTGCCAAAAAAAGTCGCAAGGTTTTCGATTTCATCTCGCCTACACGGCTGTTTACTGCCAGCTATCATCTCAGATCCCTGTACAACCTCAAACAGCCCTCCAGGCTGCTTACTGTTGATCAACTGCAAGGAAAAAAAATACTGGCTTTTGCCGGCATTGCCAATCCGGACTATTTTTTCCAACAGCTTGAGAATATAGGGATCAAACTGCAACGCACCCTTCCCTTTACTGACCACATGAGCTACGACCGGAAAAGTCTGCAGAAGATCAGCCAGACAGCCGCCGGCTGTCAGCTGACAGTAACCACCGCCAAAGATGCGGTAAAAATTACTGCTTTTCCTGAAACATGCCGGTTGCTGCCGGAATTGCTGGTTGCTGACATCGATTTGCAGATTGAACCGCAAAATCGTTTCATTGAGCTGCTTGAATCCCGCTTGTCATTAGGGTATAGTACCCCCCATTAAACCTACGTTGATATAATCGGGATAAAATCATGCCCATCCAATCATCAGACCCAACGATAACCCAAAAAACAGCGGTTTTCCTGGACCGTGACGGCACGGTTATCGAAGAAGTCGGCTACCTGGATGATATCAGGCAGCTCAAGCTCATTCCCGGAGCTGCCCGGGCTATTGGGCTGCTCAATAAGGCCGGAATACCGGTCATTATGATTACCAACCAGTCAGGAGTTGCCCGGGGTTATTTTTCTGAATCCCTGGTCGAACAACTGCACCAACGGCTCAATAAACTCCTGGAAACAAAATTGGCATACCTTGACGCTATTTATTACTGTCCCCATCACCCGACGAAAGGGACAGGACCTTATCGCCGCGCATGTAATTGCCGCAAACCTCATCCCGGGATGGTCGAACAGGCGATTGATGATTTGCAGCTGGGGGAACGACGATTATTTGTGGTGGGCGATAAATGTGTGGACATGGAACTTGCGAACCAAATCAGGGCTGAAGGCATCCTGGTACTGACCGGATACGGCAAAAAGGCACAGGAACAACTGGCACAAAAAACAGGAACAAGACCTGCGTTTATCGCCATTGACCTGTTACAGGCGGTACAATGGATTATCTCCCGGCTATCTGCTTAGTCTCTTATCAATGATTTTTTATGTAAAACAGTCAAAAAAGAATGCAACCATGAAGGACATGAAGATCGTGAAGATTTCATTCACTGAACTTCTTTATCTTCAAGCTCTTCATGGTAATAATACTTTCAACGTATTTAATTTCACTATAACTTAAACCTGTTTGGTCCCGGCTGCGCCGGGTTAGGAATTCACGAAACATCGCCAGATTGTGCAGGAGAAAAAAATGGCTTTCAACAAAGAGCTGCTGGATATTCTTGTCTGTCCCCAGTGCAAAAAAGAGCTAACCCTAACCGCGGATGAAAATTGGTTGATCTGCGATAACTGCCGGCTACGCTACCCGATCCGAGATAATATTCCTATCATGCTCATTGATGAAACCAAACCGCTGGCAAACGAAAACGGGTAGGATTAAACCTGAATAAACGACTGACGATGTTTCCCAGACTGCAACTGAATTATGGATAATTATCAATGAAAGTCCTGATGATCAAAGTCAGTGCCCTGGGAGATATCATCCATGCCCTGCCGGTGGCCTCCTACCTGAAAAGCTGCCCGCAAATACGGAAAATTCACTGGCTCCTGGAAGAACAGTTTTCCCCGCTACTGGTCAACCAGCCATTGATTGATAAAATCCAGCTTATCAATACGAAGAAATGGCGGCAGCAGGGAATAATAGCTTCCATTAAAGGAATAATCAACACTATCAGCAGATTGCGACGGGAAAAGTATGATCTCGTCCTCGATCTTCAAGGCAACAGCAAAAGCGGAATTTTTACCCGTTTTTCCGGAGCTCCTTTGCGTTTCGGTTTTGACGCCCAGAACGTCCGGGAATGGCCCAATCTTTTGGCCACCAACCGAAAAATCACCCCTGGAAAATCCGCCACCCATATTATTGATAAAAATCTTGCCCTGGCGACCAGCGCCTTTCCCGAAAGCCCGCCTCCCCCTCTGCAAGGACCGCTGCAGGCTGATTTACATTATCTGAACCAGGTTGAAAAAAAGTTATCGGCGATCAGGAAAGAAAAAGGTCCACTGATTATCTTTCATTATGGGACCACTTGGGAAACAAAATTATGGTCCATTGAGTCATGGATTGAACTGTCCCGATCATTGTGGAAAACCAGGGCAATCCCTCCCCTGCTGACCTGGGGTAATGAAGAAGAACTGGACGCGGTCAAAAGGATAGCATCAGCATGTCCTCACACAATCATCTGGCCCCGGGGAAATCTGGAAGAACTGATGGCTTTACTTAAAATTGCAGACCTGGTGGTGGGTGGTGATACGGGACCAATCCACATTGCCGCCGCTTTGGGAACTCCGACAATATCGTACTACCGGGGCACCGATCATCGGAGAAACGGCCCCCGGGG
>JAYEKE010000076.1 GCA_034660915.1 Pseudomonadota bacterium | reverse complement strand
ATTGATTTATCGCCATGATTACCATATATTAGAAGCATAATCCATAGTAACGTGGGAATCCATACCCGAAAGAGGAGTATAAATCAAGATGAATAAGCAAAAATCAGTTAATGCTGCCTTGCATGCACGCTGGCACAATCATTCCGGATTCACCCTGATAGAATTGCTGGTGGTGATCATTATTCTGGGATTGCTCTCGGCCCTGGTGGCGCCGAAGTTTTTCGGCAAAATTGACAAAGCCAAAATGAAAACCACCAAGGCCCAGATAGAGTTGCTGGGAACGGCGCTGGATGATTTCCGCCTTGATACCGGTCGTTATCCAACCACAGATGAAGGACTCAATGTCTTGCGGGAAAACCCCGGAGACCTGGAGGGTTGGTATGGCCCCTACCTGCCGAAACCGGTGCCAGATGACCCCTGGGGACATCCTTACCGGTATCGCAGTCCGGGTGAACATGGCCGCTATGACCTCTTCAGTTATGGTGCTGATGGCGTTGAAGGTGGTGAAAAGGAGAATAAGGATATTGTCAGTTGGCTTTAAGATGAAAGATCTCAGCAATAAAGTTCGAGACCGGTTGCAACAGCTGGTTGGTGGGCGAGGCAAAAAAGCCCGGGAGGCTGACGAATCAGCTCCGCCCGTGGTTCCCGTCGAGTTGTCTTTGGTTGAAGAACTGGACGCTGCTGATTTTCCCGAAACCCCACCGGATTTTACCGGTCTGCCGGTTTCGTTCATGAAACGTTTCCTGGTATTGCCGGTGGAAATGGCTGCTGATCACGTGGTGGTGGTTATGGCCGATTCCCTTGATTTCAGTACCCGGGAGATTATCACCCGCACCTTTGACCAGCCGGTTATTATCCGCCGGGCCGAGGCCGAAACCATCAGCCAGTATATCTATCGGTGGTATGAAGCCGAGGTGGATATGGCGGCTAATGAGGGTGAAGGTGAACTGGATCTTGAGGATCAACTATGGGATAATCCTGAGCACCTCAAGGACATGGCTTCCGAGGCTCCCATTATTCGCCTGGTAAATCATTTAATTACTCGGGCGGTCAGTTTGAATGCATCCGATATCCATATAGAACCCCGTAAAAGTCACGTCCAGATACGTTACCGCATAGATGGCGTTCTGCATAATATGGAGAGCATTAATATTAAACTTAAATCAGCGATTATTTCCCGGGTTAAACTGATTGCCAAGATGGATATTGCCGAAATGCGTCTGCCCCAGGACGGTCGTATTCGCTATACCAGTGACGGCCATGATATTGATATTCGGGTATCATCAGTGCCGGCATTTTTCGGTGAAAGTCTGGTCTTGAGATTGTTGCGGCAGGATGAAATCAACCTGGATCTTGACAGCCTCGGTTTTCCCGATACCATCCGCCGGCAGTTTGAACAGGCCATCAAGCTGCCTTACGGCATGATCCTGGTAACCGGACCGACAGGCTCGGGAAAAACCACCACTCTTTACGCGGCCTTGAATACGCTGAACCAACCGGATGTCAAAATCGTTACCGTTGAAGATCCGGTGGAATACCAGCTGGACGGTGTCAACCAGGTTCAGGTTCAGTCGGCTATCGGCCTGGATTTTTCCAGCTTGTTGCGTTCTTTTCTGCGGCAGGATCCTGACATTATGCTGGTGGGGGAAATCCGGGACGTTGAAACCGCTGATATTGCCATCCAGTCAGCCCTGACCGGTCACATGGTTTTTTCCACCCTGCATACCAACGATTCCCTGGGGGCGATTACCCGCCTGGAAGATATGGGGGTTGAACGCTTTATGGTGGCTTCGGCGGTAGTTGCCGTGCTGGCCCAGCGGCTTGTCCGTCGTGTCTGTCCGGATTGCGCTGCCACGGTGGAATTGACTGCCGGCGAGCGGGAACAACTGGCACTGGAATTACAGATTCCCGTTTCCAGGGTGCTGCCTGCTTATCAGCGTGGACAGGGTTGTAAAACCTGCGGTGATACCGGGTACCGGGGGCGGATCGGGATATATGAATATCTTTTGCTTGACGAGTCGGTAAAGCGGGCTATTTCCCGGGGTGATAATCTGGAAGACACTCTCAGGCGTTCCCCGGAAGATGGCGGCATTCCTTCCCTGCGTGATGACGGTATCGACAAGGTTGCCCAAGGGATTACTACCTATGAGGAAATTCTGCGGGTGACAAGATAGGATCCTTTGTAAATATTCGACTTTGTTTGTAGATTGGCAAATTTTTCTTATTTCTCACGGAGACACCGAGCCACAGATGGCAAATGGCTGGTTTCTTAGTGGCTTTGTGAGCTCAGTGAGAGTGTTTTTAAATGCTTCGCCTGCTTGTCGCAATGGTTTGCACCTATGCTTCGCCCTGCTTCGCACGGGGACAGAATTGAATTCTGTCCCCACATCGAGACAATTTTGAAGTAGCACCCAATGTTTACTAACCTTTAACCTTAAACCTTTTTTCCATGCCACAATTCAGTTACGAGGTGATGAATTCCCGGGGTGAGCGGCTTGTTGATGCTGCTGAGGCCCCGGATCGGGAAGAGTTGCTTTTGCGTCTGCAGCGGCAGGGCTTGACCCTTATCCGTTGGCTCGATGCTTCGGGAAAAGTAAGAAAACCGGCGCAAAAAGGTTTTCAATGGCGAGCGAAAACCGGTATGGGAAAGTCCCAGCTGCTTGATTTTACCCGGGAACTGGCCCACCTCACCCGGGAGGATGTGCCGGTGGATCGGGCGCTGGCAATCCTTATGGAAGTGGCGGGTGATCAGTCAACCCGGGAAACGGCCCAATATCTGCGGACCTCACTGCAGGGAGGAAAAAACCTTTCGACCGCGATGGCTGACCGACCCCAGGAGTTCAACAACCTGTATGTCAATATGGTCCGGGCCGGGGAAGCCGGCGGCATTCTGCCCCAGATTCTGACCAAACTGGGAGAATTTCTCGAACAGTCGGAAGAAGTTCGTCGTTATATCATTTCCAGTTCAATCTATCCGTCTATTTTGTTGTCGGTGGGTTTTCTTTCCATTCTGATCATTGTCGGTTTTGTGGTTCCTCGTTTTGCCGATATTTTCGCTGACCTGGGCCAGCAGCTGCCCCTTTCAACCCGAATATTGATGTCGGCCAGCCATTTTCTCCAGCGCTGGTGGCTGATATTACTGGCCTTGCTTGCGGTGTTTATCTTTGGCGGACGTCGACTGGCTCGTACACCCAAGGGAAAAAGCTTTCTGGATCGTCTATCTCTGCGTTTGCCTGGTCTGGGTTCTCTGGGGCTTGATATCCAGGTGAGCCGTTTTGCCCGGACCCTGGGAACCTTGATTTTAAGCGGCGTGCCGTTGCTCAAGGCCATTGATATTTCCGGCAAAGTGGTAGCCAACAGCATGATTCGTCTTGATATCGACCGGATTTACCAGCAGGTGAAAACCGGCAAAAGAATCAGTCAGCTGATGCGGGAAGGGGGGCTTTTCCCGGTCAAAATGGTCCAGATGGTGACCCTGGGGGAGGAAACCGGCCAGATCGGCAAGATGTTGGAAACAGCGGCCAGTGAGCTGGATCGGACCATCGAAATCAGGATAAAACGCTACCTGGCACTGGTGGAACCGATTGCCATTTTATTGATGGGGTTGATCATCGGCGCCGTGGTTATCTCCATGCTTTCAGCGATATTGGGAATCAATGATATCACTTTCTGATGGCTTCGTAAAAGTTCCATCTTCTTCGTTGCCCGGCAGCCGCCGTGGCTTTACCTTGCTGGAACTGATTGTGGTCATGGTGCTTATGGCCCTGGGTGTTTCCCTGATTACCACCAGCCTCGGTCGGGGTCTAGGGCGACGGCGGCCCAAAGCCTTTGTTCAGCAGTTTGTCAGCCTCTGTCGCCAAGCTCGAAGTCAGGCCCTGGCCGGCGGTCAGCCGGTGCATTTAACCATTGATGGCGAGGCGCGGCGTTGTCTACTGGAGGGGCGAAAACCGGGCTTGAAAATTCCTGAAATCGTTCGCATTGAGGTGGAAGATCGGGTTT
>JAYEKE010000075.1 GCA_034660915.1 Pseudomonadota bacterium | reverse complement strand
CCCATAATTTCATGGAAGGCAGAATCACATATTCATCCTCAAGTTCCACCGTATTGATGGCATCTGAAACCGTTATCATCTCTTCGTGAAGTTTCTCCCCCGGACGAACCCCGATAGTTCGCAGCTGACATCCGGGAGCTATTGCTTCTGCCAGGTCGGTAATCAGATAACTGGAAATTTTGGGAACAAAAACCTCACCACCCCACATCATTTCCAGGGTTTTTAAAACCATCCTCACCCCATGATCCAGGGTAATGTTAAAGCGGGTCATCCGTTCATCGGTAATCGGTAAAAACCCGGTATGGCGTTGTCGCAGAAAAAGAGGAATGACACTGCCCCTGCTGCCCATAACATTACCATATCTGACCACACTGAATTTAATGTCCTTTTTCCCTTTGATATTATTTGCAGCTACAAACAGTTTGTCTGAGCAAAGTTTCGTTGCTCCATAGAGATTAACCGGTCCGGCCGCTTTGTCAGTACTCAAAGCCACTACTTTTTTCACTCCGGCATCCAGACAGGTCTCAATCACATTCTGGGCCCCCATCACATTGGTTTTAATACATTCAAAGGGGTTGTATTCCGCCGCCGGCACCTGCTTAAGAGCAGCAGCATGGATGACAATATCAATATCCTGCAAAGCCCGAGACAGACGCTCCTTATCACGTACATCCCCGATAAAATAACGAAGCTGCGGATATTTATCGGTGGAAAGAACCTGGGCCATTTCAAACTGTTTAAGTTCGTCACGAGAAAAGACCACTAACCTGGTAATCTCTGGATAACGGTCAAGAACTGTCTCAATAAATCTCTGGCCGAATGAACCGGTACCGCCCGTCACTAAAATCGAACGTTCTTTTAACAAAGAATTACACCATCCTCTCTATCAATAGATTGATTTTATGAATGTCAACTTTCTGAGTTATGAAAAAAAGCTTGAAAAAATTTGTTTCAAGAATATTCCGGCATGGCTCTCGCTCATTCTCGCTGCACATCGTGTGCAGCTGTGAGGTGCCCGCCGCGAATCACCATCGTGGTGATTCGTTCGGCGGTCAATGCCGCCTGCCTGTGCGTGCCGCACGCAGACAGGCTGTGAGCCAAGCCCGAATATCCTGATAATGTCTCCTGGCAACACAAGTCAGAAAGTTGAGATGAATAAAAAGCCACAATAAATTTCGCCATCCTCGAAGCATTATGCTATATAATCAAACATCAACGGCGTCAGTCAATCATGTTTCATCCAGGCCTTGCATAAGTTTCTTCATCGAAACCTTTGCCTGACGGCAAAGAACCCGTGAAGCACTTAACAAGAAATAGCTTAAAATGAAAATCCCTCTCTCTATTAAACACTCCCTGAGAAAACTGTATACTGCTTTCTGTATCATAACTGCCCGGGTTATACACTATTGGCATTCCCGGCGCAATCATCCCATCTCCAGCCGGCAGCCGCTGATCTTTGTGTTGCTGATCAGTCGTCCTCAGGACATTGATCTTTTCATCGATATTTATCACCAGTCGTTGAAACATCCTGAAATTGAGGTGTTTTTTTGGGCGACGAAACGGGCACTCACGCATTTCCCCACCACCAAAAAATTACTGGATGAAAAAGGGATTCAAACAGCATTTACCGTCACCCATGGAAACCTGATAGCGGCTATTTTCAAGTTACTGAAGATTGATGCCCTGCTGAATACAGTTGAATCAACGGTGGCCAGCCACAAGGTTCCCTATATAATCACGCTGATCGCCAACGCCTGCAAAGTCCATACGTATACGATGCAGCATGGTTTTGAAAATGTCGGCCTGACCTACCAGGATCCTGAGTTAGGCTCCAACGTTCACTTTGCAGCCCAAAATGTTCTGACCTGGGGGCCAGTTGAACAACTCCCAGGTGTCGTTGCCATGGATACCCGTCGTAAATGCCTGGCGGTCGGCTGTCCCAAGGTCCACCTTGCCAACCTGGGAAAAAGCCAGCATCAGGTCTCAGAAACACCCTTCATCGCCGTCTTTGAAGGACTCCATGTTGACCGTTTTGATGACCGGTACATGCAGCTATTTTTTGCCGACTTGCAACATATGGCAGACACATTCGCCAACCTTCATTTTATCCTGAAACCTCATCCCGGAATTATACAGCGCAGTAAAACCCACACGGAATTTCTTCATTCCATGAGCAATATCGAAGTACTTGATCCCGCCCGGACGGATATAACCCATTGGCCGACACCAACGCTGCTGGCCAATTCCCTGGCAGTCGTCACCACACCTTCCACCATCGCTTTAGATGCTGCCATGGCTGCGGCTCCCGTTGCAGTCATCCGTTATGGACAAAACATCCCCTACTATGCCTACTATGAACCCCTGCCGCTTATTGACACTACCCGGAATTGGCACGATTTTCTTGCAACTGCACTGACAAAGCGCTCCCAACTGGAAAAATCATCTCAATCCTTTTTGAAACGGGTCAGCCTGCCGGGCAACGCGGCCGAACATATTCTCGCGGTTGTCAGTGGGAAAAAGCACTAATCAATCCTGAAAATATATTCACTCAGCCGCTTAACCTGCACATCCTGGAAACGGCCCAGAATATCCCCCAGCCGCTTGATTCGATCTTGTATTTCATCGGCTGTTACGCCGGGAAAGCGATGCTGGTGGTAAGCAAAATTATTACGGTGTCCGGGACGGCGCATATTGATCTTTTTACTGACCTTACGCACCCGATTATGCAACCAACCCCGCAGATATTTTCTCAGGGGAACAGCCGGAGGAGGACCCTGTAGATACCCGACCTCAGCCAGGACATCAACCATCCGGTCACAGGACAATCGCCCGTCGAGGGCGGCAATATGCGGCTCCAGAATCCGACTGCGTTCCAATTCATCCATGGAACCCTTTTCACCATTCACTATTTCTTTCACCTGCAAACAAAGCTCATCCAGCGAGCAGGCCCTATAACTCACTTCATTGGGTAAATCATCATCATATTGTCCCCCGGTCACCGGCTGGTAAGCGACGGTTGGCGTTCCCAGAACAGCTGCTTCAATCATGGTGGTACAACCATTGGCAACCAATACTTTTGCCGCCATCAGCCAGGGAGTTACACTGTCCTCATTAATAATTTCCAGATTTGGATAACCTTCGGCAATTTCCATCCATGGATGATGATTCTCTGCCGGATGAGGACGAACAACAATACTATGATCCGGCATTGTCTGACATAAAGCCGGCAGCATTTCCTGAAAATACTCAAACAGAACCTGCTTCAATCTACCCTTGCCGGCATCAAAGGTTTCCTCACCACCAGCCTCCAGCTCCAAAGCTGGTTTTTTCAATTCACTCAGATGAGAAAAGAAATGATTCACTTTGCTGAAGTTGGTATTAATGAGGATAAAATCTCCATATTGTTCTTTCAGCTTGTCGGCTTTTTGCTGATAGAAAGAACGCAATTCCGGCCGCAGCAAATCAATGCGAGGATTGCCGGTAAGATGAATCGGCGTCCCGGGATACCCTGGATAATCACGCAAAACTCGGGCATCATCAGCTCCCCAGGTCAATAAATGAGATAGCTTACGCAGGGTAACAGGTGACAGGCGCCAGCGGTAATACTCCTGATCAGGCCAGCGCACCAGACCCTCTTCATCCCAACCGACAATCTCATGACCAAGATCACGCAGAATAGCAAACATCCTGATACTTAAAGTCCGCATGCTTTTGGCCAGATAAACGCCACGAGGCAAAGAATCCATCTGGAAATGAATAAAGGCCCGGGAACCGATAATTACTGGAAAACCACGTTCAGCCGCGGCACAAGCCAGCAGAATCTTGGCATCCAATTCCCTGACTTGGCTTTCCACCGGAATTATAATTGTTGAAGGTTTATCAATCATAAAAAAATCCTCAGAGATACAAACCTAAGTTAAGCGATTAGCTGTTAGCTATCAGCGTTTAGCCTTGAAAAATAAAGGCGTTACGTTAATGAGAAATAACACCCAACGGGTGAAAGTTTGTAAGTAAATATTCGACTTTGTCTATAG
>JAYEKE010000074.1 GCA_034660915.1 Pseudomonadota bacterium | reverse complement strand
CCAGGAATTACTTCTCAGGCTGTTTTTGCTGAAGCAGATTTAATTCTGAAATGATACCTGTTATTTTTGATCCCGAGGCAAAATCTGAATTCTTAGATGCGGTACGTTATTATGAGGAATGTCAGCCAGGCCTGGGAGCTAGATTTAAAGAGGCTGTTGAGTCTGCAACAAAAAGTATTTCAACAGCCCCTTTTAGGTATAGGGTTCTACGCAAGCCTTTCAGGCGTTTGCTTTTATTCCAATTTCCATACTCTATCTTTTTTAGTATTGAACCAGACCATATACATATAATTGCAGTCGCACACTCAAAAAGAAAACCAGGATATTGGTTGAAACGTAGTTGAGATTTACGAAAACCTTTACAGAATGATCCGTAGTTTGCCACGGGGAGTTTCACTTTTCTTTGATGTAACTCTTCAACAGGAATGTCAGCAAATTCAAAAGACTGTGTTGCCAGAAAGGGGGCTTTAAGCCCCCCTTTCTGTTCTCTAAAGATTGGTGCTAATTTTTAGATGTGTGGTATATAAAGAAAAAATCAAAAATCAATCTGGGTGCGCAGGCCGAAGACGGAAGCATTGTCGGCATCGCTGTTGCCCGCCGGATTATTAATCCACTGGTAATCGGCGGTCAGGGCAAAATGGTCGTTGAATACCAGGCGATAGTAGAGTTCCAGGTGATGTTCATCATCGTCACTATTGTCGGTATTGTAATCTTCATATTCGCTGCTGATCTTGGCGAAGCCGTAGGCCAGGCCAACAACATCATCATCCCGGTCCCAGAATTTGCCGGCCAGCTGCAGGCCGGCGCTGTAGTGGGTTTCGATTTCATAAATATCTTCATCCTGCCAGGCGGCGCGGGCGAAAACCGTCAGCAGCTCGGGAATTAGCTGCTGGTCAAGGCTGAGACCGAAACCGCTGCCTGTCTGGTCATCATCGCTGCCATCCCACTCTTTATGGTCGGCGTCCATGTACCAGCCGTAAAGGCGGTAATTGCCGTTCAATCCAGCCAGTACCGGTTTAAAATCAATTTCGCCAATGGCGAAAGAGCCGCGGCCGATATCATCCCAGGATGATTCACCATCATCCTGATCGACGGCCATCCAGCCGAAGCTGATATCGACCAGTTCGCTGGGTGAAGCTGTTACCCGGGCTCCGGGACCGTTGTCAGGAAATTCAACCGCCAGGTTGTTGACAAAGCCGGTGGACAGAAACTGGGTAGTTTCATCATTGGCCACTTCGCTGGCGTCAAAATAGTTGGTCAGGTCAATTTTTCCGAAAGTAAAGGTCAGCTTATCTTCAAGCAGGCTTTGTTCATACCAGGCCTCGGTGACGTGGGCGGTTTCATCATCGTCATTGTCATCATTGAAGCCGCTCCAGGTAGCAATACGACCGTCCATTCCCTCAGCGTTGCCGCCTTCGAGGACGATGGCGGTGCTGCCGCCCCAGGAGAAGGATTTGGCCACCTCCAGATCAAAAGAAAAAGAAGCATCGGTGCCGTTGTCATAGCCATATTCATCATCTTCACTGAAGGTTCCCTGGCCGATCATGGTGATATCAGCGCCGATTTCAATGCCGCCCAGGGCGTCCTTGATCTCTTCCAGGCCGGCATTGATTTTTTCCTGGGTTTCAATCTTTTCATTCTGGCGGGAGACTTGCTGCTGCTGGTTGGCCAGCAGTCTGTCCTGCCGGGCAACTTTTTGTTCCAGCTGCTCCAGTTTGGCTTTCAAGTTTTGCAGTTCACTCAGCAGTTCATCGCTAGCCGCATGGGTTGGAACCACCTGCAGGCAGAGCAGCAGCAGCGGTAGTATCAGTGCCATTGAGATGAACCATTTTGTTGTGTTTTTCAGCATGTCCATTTTCCTCCTTTTTTGTTGTGATTATTGATTTTACTTATCTTTTTTACTGGTTGCCGGTTTTATCGTCGTACCACAGCCATAGCATCCCTGACAACCGCCATCATGGGCGCAGCCGGATTGGTCATTGTTTTTGAAAGTCTGTCTCCAGGCCCGGCCGGTGAATAACAGGGCCAGGCTGACAAGAGTGATGATGCCGATGATTTCCATTTTCTTTTTCCTTTCATGTCTTGCTGTAACGTTTAAACCCCAATCTGCAGCCAGGTACCGATTTGAAAAACCAGGAAGGTTATTATCCAGGCCATTAAGGTCAGGGCGGCCAGTTGAAAAAATGCCCAGCGCCAGGAATTGGTTTCCCGTTTGGTGACCGCGATGGTAGCCATGCAGGGGGCGCTGATCAGGCAGAAGAGCATGATGCAAAAGCCGATCAGGGGATTGTAGCGTTGTTGCAGTTTTTCCCGCAGGGAGACGGATTCTTCATCCGCTTCGCCGAGGGAATACACAATGCCCAGCTGGGAGACAAAGACTTCCTTGGCGGCGAAAGCGCCAATCAATGCCGTACCGATGCGCCAGTCGAAACCCATGGGCTTTAACACCGGTTCCAGCCAGTGACCGACGCGGCCGGCAGCGGAATTGGCTAGCTGAAGTTCCTGGCGGGCTTCATCCGAATGAAGAGCCGCCAATTTGTCTGCCGGAATGCCGGGATAGGTGGTCATGGCCCAGAGGATAATGGAAATGGCCA
Organism: Pseudomonadota bacterium; assembly: GCA_034660915.1. Lineage (NCBI taxonomy): Bacteria > Pseudomonadati > Pseudomonadota > Pseudomonadota bacterium. The sequence goes on along the minus strand of JAYEKE010000074.1, from coordinate 13,262 downwards.
GGATGATGGTTCCCGCCTTTTTCAGATACAGCCAGACTCTCTCCCAGGTGTGAATAATAATGGATTTCAAGGTCGGCAGGCGATAGGGCGGCAGCTCCATAACAAAGGGCGCGTCTTCACCTTTGAACAAAGTGGCCCGCAGCAGCCAGGCGGAGAGCATCATCAGGATGATGCCGATCACGTAGATGAGCCAAAGCATGGGGGCCTGCCAGGTTTGGGGAAAAAATGCCGGAATGATCAGGGCATAAATGGGCAAGCGGGCGCCGCAGCTCATCAGTGGGGTCACCATAATAGTGGTCAGCCGGTCGCGTTCGTTCTCAATGGTCCGGGTAGCCATAATGGCGGGTATGGAGCAGCCGAAACCGGTAAGCAGAGGAATGAAACTTTTGCCGTGCAGGCCGATTTTATGCATCACCCGGTCCATAATAAACGCCGCCCGGGCCATGTATCCGGTCCCTTCAAGGATAGCGATAGCCAGGAATAGCATGATGATATTGGGGAGAAAAATCACCACCCCGCCAACGCCGCCGATGATGCCGTCTACTACCAGAGATAACAGCGCACTGTCCTGATTTCCCGGCCAATGGGCGGTAATTATCCCTCCCAGCCGGGAAAAGCCGGTATCGATCCAATCCATCGGAGGCCCGCCTACCGTAAAGGTCAGATAGAATACCAGGTACATGAGCAGGAGGAAAATGGGCAGCCCCAGAGCTCGGTTAAGTATTACCTGATCTATTCTGTCCGATATGCTGCGCCGGTCGCCAGCCGGAGTGCTGGTGGTTTCCTGGATCAGGCCGGCGATAAAACCGTAACGCCATTCGGTAATCAACATTTCCGGAGCTTCATCCAGGTGAACGGCCAGTTTTTGATATATGCGGTCAACGCTGTTTTTGAAAACTTCCGGGGCCGGATCGGCCTGGCTCAGGGTTTCCAGCAAGGTGTTGTCATTCTCCAGCATTTTTGTTGCCAGCCATCTTTTTGGAAGATTTGGCAAAGGATTAGTGGTAATCATGGCTGCTATCTCGCTGATTGCCTGTTCAATATCCTCTTGGTAGGGGATGGGCCGTGGCGCTGATTTTTTTTGGTTGGTGGCCACCGCGACGATCATATCCAGAAGCTCATCTTTGCCTTTTCCTTTTGTTCCGACCATCGGCACAACCGGTACCCCGAGCAGCTCTTCCAGTGCCTCCAGATCGATTTTTGTTTTCTGCCCGGCAACCATGTCCATCATGTTGAGGACAATGATCAGGGGGGTGTCCATTTCCATCATCTGGGTGGCTAAAAGCAGGTTTCTTTCCAGGTTGGAAGCATCGACGATATCAACCACCACCTGTGGTTGTTCGTGGATGAGAAAATCCCTGGCTACAACTTCTTCAACTGAATGGGCCGTGAGACTGTAGGTGCCGGGCAGGTCCGTGATGAGCAACTCATGGTCACGATGTTTGCAGCTTCCTTCTTTCTTTTCCACCGTCACCCCGGGATAGTTGCCGATATGCTGGCGGGCGCCGGTGAGCAGATTGAAAATCGTTGATTTTCCACTGTTCGGATTGCCGGCCAGCGCCACGGAAATCTTGTTTTTCATGGGTATACCTCCAAATAATTCTATAATATAAATATAGTTAGTTATACCTAATTATATAAGCAAAAAAAATATTTGCGATTATCTGACGGTGATTTTTTCCGCCATCCGCCGTCCCAACATCAGTCGACTGCCGCCAATCTGGATAAGCAGCGGTCCCCGGCTTTCTCTTCTGAGGACCTGGATCAATGCTCCGGGGAAGATGCCTAACTCCGCCATCCGGTGCCGAAAACGCTGGCCGGCACTGAGGTTTTCCACCAGTACTTTTGAGCCGGTTTCAATATGTGCTAAACTCATGGTAACTCCTTTTTTTCGGTATGCAGTCATTATTTTATAATTTTTTCAATTTTGATGCCGGCAGCCTCCTCGCGGCGTAAACTTAAGTGGTAGCCTTTAACCCTGACCTCGATAGGATCGCCCAGAGGGGCTATTTTTTCCACCGTGATCGTACTTCCCGGGGTAAACCCCATTTCCATTAATCGTTTTCCCGTTGGTCCGGCTCCCCGGACTGTGATGATGGTGCCTTGTTCCGAAGGCTTGAGTTCCGCTAAGGTTACATTCATTGATGTTTCTCCTTTTGGTGCTGATGTGTTTGTCCGGCGGGGACAAATATTTGTCAGCCAGCTGTTGAAACGTTGCTCACATTGGCAGGAACGGGAACCGGTTTCATAAAAATGGTGAAACTCTTTTATCCAGTCCATCCCTCCCCGGGGACATTCTTTCAGAAAATAAATAAAGCTGATGATCCGTTGGAGTACCTCCTCATCAATCGCGTGTTCAAGGCGATGGGCATTGATTTCGGCCTCATCCGGGGGCAACGCCAGGATGGCAGTGAGGAAATCAAGCAATACCTGGTGCTTTTGAGCTAACTGTTCGCCAATGGTAGTGCCGGTTTCCGTCAGGGTAACATAGCTGTATGGCTGATAATGAATCAATTCTTTCGCCGCCAGGCTTTTTAAAGCTGCGGTAACCGTAGACAGGCCGACCCGCAGTTTTTTGGCAATGGTATTGACCCGGGCTACCTGCTGGGTTTTGATAATCTGATAAATGGCAGACAGGTAATCTTCCTGAGTTGGCGAAAGATCAGGAGTTATGACATTGGTCATTGTTTGATCCTTATCAGTATGTTAATGCTCCCTAACAAAATGCACTATAAAAAACTTTATTCTGATTGTCAAGAAAAAAATTAGCGGGAAAATTTTGTGATATAATAAAATGAACTTAGGGGGAGTTAGTTTTTGTTTCCAGGTTCTATATGGATAATAATATTAAGAGGATAGTCGAGGGTTTCTTTAAGGAATCCTTCCAGTCGATGGGACAGATTGTGGCTGTCGACAACGCGCATGTTGCCGTCAACCAGGATATGAAAATCAAGAAAAATCTCCCTGCCCACCTGCCTGGTACGCAGCTGGTGCCAGGAAATAATGTCGGGAAAACGGTTGATGGCGTCTTCGATTTCCTGCTGGATGGCCGGTGAAATGGCGCTTTCCAGCAACTGGCCAAGGTCCTGACGGGTCAAACGAAAAGCCACATAGGCGATCATCATGCCGACAATAAAACCAGCGGAGGGATCGCCCCGGGTCCAGCCCAGACAGCCGGCCAGGGCACCGATAAGGACCACCATGGATGACAGGGCATCGGAGCGGTGATGCCAGGCATTAGCCTGGAGGGCCGGGCTGTGTAGCCGGGTTCCCAGGTTTATGGTTTTCCGATAGGCAAATTCCTTGCCGATCATTGACAGGAGGGCAATGGCAATTACCCAGCGCTCATTGATGATATGCGGCGCTTCCTGGAGAAAACAGAAAAATGCTTTTTTCATGATGCCAAAGCTGACGAAAAACAGCAGGGCGGCCACCAGCAGGGATGCCATGGTTTCCAGTTTTCCATGGCCGTAGGGATGTCCCTTGTCAGCCGGTCTGGCAGCCAGTGAAAGGCCCCAGAGGATAATGAAATCGGTGATTAAGTCTGAAATTGAATGAATGCCGTCAGCCACCAGGGCCAGGGAGGAAAACAGCAAGCCGCCTACCAGTTTGGCGACGATGAGAATAATATTAACTCCCATTCCCAGGTAAATAACCTGCTTTTCCTGACTCCTAATCATAATGCTTTATTCCAATCGATGGGAGCGGTAAACTGCCGGCCGTCGGGAAACTGCAGTTGAAAAGCATGCAGCAGCAGGCGGCCGGTTTGCTCATCAATGGCTTTGTTCTCTGGTTGACCATAGAGAAGGTCTCCGACCAGGGGATGACCGGAAAGGGCTGAATGGACCCGTAATTGGTGCATAACCCCGGTTTTCATGGTCAGTTGGACCTCGGTAGATGCGGAAAAATAACTAAGTGGTTCTATTATGGTTGTCGCTGAGAAACGACGGCCGGTAAAATGATCTGGAATAACGGTGCTCATCCGTTCAGGGTATTGCGGATGATGAATTAAGGGAGTATCGATGGTCAGGGGGGCGGCAACAATCCCGTGGACGATACCCAGGTAGATCTTGGTAAGCTGTCTGGTGCTAAATAACTGCCGGTATTTTTTCCAGCTTTTTTGGCTTTTTGCTACCAGTACGAGGCCTGAAGTGTCGCGATCCAGGCGGTTCAGCAATCCCGGCTGTAAGGGACTGAAACCAATTCCGTTGAGCGTGGGATATGTGGCTATCAGACCATTGGCCAGGGTCCCAAGCTCGTTTCCGTTCAGGGGATGGGTATGGATTCCGGCTGGCTTGTCGATGACCAGTAATTCATCATCTTCAAAGATGATTACCGGTTTGATGGTTGTGTCAGCCCTTGGTGGGCCGGGGGTTAAAGACGCCGGCAGCCAGGCCGGCAGGTTTACCCTGGCAGAGTTTGAAAGGATACTTCCTTTGCGTCCCACTTGACCGTCCACAGACACCTTGGCAGTATTGATGGCCTGCTTCCATTTTTTTACCGATATATCAGGGAAATGTTGATGGAGAAAATGGTCCAGGCGAACCTGGGCGCCGGTATGTTCCAGGGTAAGGAACGCATTTGGGGCTGACAGCTCCTGGCTGGGATTTGACATGGTCAAATGTTAACGGTCAGCGGCGGCCAGCTGCATGATTTTTTCCAGGCTGTCTGTAACTTTGGCCGCTTTAGACGCCAGTTCCTCCTGCTTGGCTTTTTCCTTGGCCACTACTTCTGCGGGAGCCTTAGCCAAAAATTTTTCATTGGCCAGTTTTTTTTCCACCTGGGCCAGTTCTTTTTGAGCTTTGGCCAGTTCCTTGTTTAATCGGGTGGTTTCCAACTCGAAATCGATAATACCGGCCAGGGGGACGTAGATTTCCATTTCGGCTTCCAGGGTTGAAGCGGCTTGGGCCGGTGGCTTCCCGCCATGGCTGCAACTGAAGGATTTCAACCGGCCCAGGTTGCGGATATAGGGGGCGGCGGCATTGATTTCGTCCGCTGTTTCAGCCGTGGCGCAGCAGACAATGGCTTCCACCTTAAGCGATGGCGGCAGTTCCATTTCACCGCGGATGTTGCGAACGCCGCCAATGACGGCCATGGCCTGTTCCATTTTCTGGACTGCTTCCGGCTGCCGGTGGTCTGTTTCAATTGTTGGAAAATCAGCCCGCATGATTGAGTCGCTAGTTCCCGGTAATTTTTGCCAGATTTCCTCGGTGATAAAGGGCATGATCGGGTGTAAAAGCCGCACCAGGGCGGAAAGGGTGTAAAGGAGAACCGATTGGGTGGCGGCCCGGCGTATATGGTCATCATCCTGGAATAGGTCAGGTTTAATCAGTTCCAGGTACCAGTCGCAGAATTCATGCCAGGTAAACTGGTAAACGGCCTGGGCCGCTTCGTTGAAACGATATTGGGTAAAGGCTTCATCTACTGCCACAATGGTTTCCCGGAGCCGGTGAAGAATCCAGTGGTCAGCCAGCGAATAATCAACAGGGTCAATCCTGGTGTCCGGTTGAAAACCGTCCAGGTTCATCAGGGCGAAACGGGCTGCGTTCCAGATCTTGTTGCAGAAATTGCGGTAGCCGCTGATCCGGGCTTCGGACATACTAACGTCCCGCCCCTGGGCGGCGAAGGCGGTAAGAGTAAAACGCAGGGCGTCGGTGCCGTACTTGTCGATCATAATCAGGGGGTCAATAACATTCCCCTTTGACTTGCTCATTTTCTGGCCGTGCTCATCGCGAACCAGGGCATGGATGTAGACATCATGAAAGGGTACTTCCCCCATGAATTTCAGTCCCATCATCATCATGCGAGCCACCCAGAAAAAGAGAATATCAAAGCCGGTTACCAGTACCGAAGTGGGGTAGAATATTTCCAGCTCCCTGGTTTTTTCCGGCCAGCCCATGGTGGAAAATGGCCAGAGGCCGGAGGAAAACCAGGTGTCCAGTACATCAGTTTCCTGCTCCAGGTTGGTGCTCTGGCAACGGGGGCAATGGTCCGGATCGGTGCGGGAGACGATGATTTCATGACATTCCTGGCAGTACCAGGCCGGTATCCGGTGTCCCCACCAGATCTGCCGGGAAATGCACCAGTCCCTGATATTTTCCATCCAGTTGAAATAGGTTTTCTCCCAGCTGGCGGGAATGATTTTTGTTCTGCCATCTCGTACAGCGGCAATGGCATCTTCTGCCATTGGTTTTATTTTTACGAACCACTGGTTGGAGAGATAGGGTTCGATAACACAGCGGCAGCGGTAGCAATGGCCGACATTGTGGCCGTAAGCAACTGTCCGGTTTAATAAATTCTGAGCTTGTAGATCTTTGACCACCCTGGTCCGGCACTCTTCGCGGGTCAACCCCTGGTAAATGCCAGCGTTTTCATTCATCTTACCGTCTTCGTCCATCACTGTGATGGACGGCAGATTATGATGCTGGCCGATGTCAAAATCGTTGGGGTCATGGGCCGGGGTTATTTTGACGGCGCCGGAGCCGAATTCCTTGTCCACGTAAGCATCGGCAATAATCGGGATGCGGCGGTTCATCAGGGGCAAGATGACTTCGGAGCCGATTAAATCCCGGTACCGTTCATCCTCCGGGTTGACGGCCACCGCCGTGTCCCCAAGCATGGTTTCCGGCCGGGTGGTAGCGACGATGATTTCACCGCTGCCGTCAGCCAGGGGATATTTCAGCTCCCATAATGAGCCTTCGTGTTCTTCATATTCCACTTCCAGGTCGGAAAGGGCTGTGTGGCAGCGGGGACACCAGTTGGTGATATAATCACCCTGGTAAATCAGTCCCTCTTCGTACAGGGTAACAAAAACTTCCCGTACCGCTTTTGAGAGACCTTCATCCATGGTGAACCGTTCACGGTTCCAGTCACAGGAGGCTCCCAAACGGCGCAACTGATTTAGAATGGTGCTTCCCGATTCCTGACGCCATTTCCAGACTTGTTCAATGAATTTTTCCCTGCCAAGCTGGTGGCGGTCCAGACCTTCCGCGTGGAGTTGTCGCTCGACTACGTTCTGGGTGGCGATTCCGGCGTGGTCGGTTCCCGGCATCCAGAGAACGTTGTCACCTTTCAGCCGTCGGTAGCGGGCCAGGATATCCTGGAGGGTGTTATTAAGTGCATGGCCCATATGCAGGGAGCCGGTGATGTTGGGAGGCGGAATCACCATGGAAAACGGCGGTCGGTTACTGTCGGTGCGGGCGGCAAAACAGTCCTGCTCTTCCCAGAATGCGTACCATTTATCTTCAACCAGATTGGGATCGTAGGTTTTATCCAGGTTTATCGGTTCGTGATTAGAGGTCATTTATGGTCATCCTCAATTTTATCTTCCAGTCGTTTGATTTCAGTTTTAATTATTTTTTCCGCCAGCGGCGGGATGATTTCCCTGGCCACCTGTTCCACAATGGTGGGGGCCATATCGCCGAGAGCCTGGATTAGTTTATCCATGCTGGCATAGGTGCTGACCAACATTTTTTTGCTCCATTCCTGGGTGAGGCCTTCGATTTGTTTAGAGAAATCAACCGTTTGCGGTTCGGTGAACACTGATGTCCGGGCAGTTTCCGATTCAGTTGCCAGGGGCGTGGATTCTGATTCTGGAGTTCCTGTAAAGGATTTATTTCCCTGCTGGGGGTCATGCGGCGTCAGATAATCTTCCGGTCTTTCAGGGGGGAACTCTTCAGGGGCTGCAGTTGTTTCTGATTCTGCATCCAAGGTTTTTTCAATGGTTTCTTTAATCGGACCTTTTTCCGTCTGGTCGGCAGTCGGGCTCTCATCAGAAACGGAGAGATCGGTTGCCATTTTTGTTTCATCGCCGGCGGCAAATACCAATTCATCGATGGCTGCGTCACTGGGAAAAGCAATGTCCTCCTCAAGTTCTTTATCCTCCGGCATCTCAGCACCTTGAGTCGTGACCGTCTCCGGGGGAGGTGAATCTAGGTTATCTGTCAGGTTAAGCTGGTCCAGCGGTATTCCTTCTTCCACCATATCCGTGAGTTCTATGATAGTACCTTCCTGGCTGTTTGCCACCTCAGGTTCCTGCAGCGTCTCATTTGTTTTGCTCATATCCATGTCCTGGTTCTGTCCGTGGTTGTTGATTGCCTGTGGTGCCACACGCTGCAAAATAGCCAGCAAATCAGCACGGGTAAATGGCTGGGTGAGAATATTCTCAGTATTGATTTCAGGAAATGATTCATCAAAGGGTTCAAAAAAAGTCTTGATGACAATCAGTGGAGTATCCTGCCAGGTGAGATCATCTTGCAGTCTCTTTGTCAGACTGGCACTTTTTTCTCCGGTAGGGTAGTTGGCGTCTAACAGGATCAGTTCCGGTTTGATGCTTTTAAGCCGCTTGAAAAATAGTTCTGGATCAGTCAATAATTGAACGGTAACATCGGTTTCCGACAGCTCCTGTTTGATAAAAGTTGCCAGCGACTGACTGGTTGTGGCAACCACGATTATGACGGATGTTTCCATGAATTTTTCTCCCTTATTCAGATGGCATTACTTACCGCAAAAAAAGGGATATTGCAACCGGTTGCTTATGAATTATTTCCCGGGGTTTACATTGTCCGGTCGTTGGCCGGCAGGGTTTTAATGTGTATATCCTGCTGGGGAAACGGAATCGTGATGCCGGCCTCCATAAGGTCTTTGTAAATGTTCTGGTTGACCTGAAAAAGAGTTTGGAAATATTCGTTGGTCGGTACCCAGTAGCGCATGCCGATGGCGATAGCCGAATCAGCAAATTCCTGAATGCCAATTTGAGGTTTAGGTTCTTTGACCACCTGGGGGAAACGTTCCAGAGTTTTGTTGATGATCTCAATGGCCTCATCGGGATTGTCATGATAGGCAATGCCGATGGAACCTTCCACCACCCGGTTGGCGAATGAATTACAAAGAATCTCACCGACAATATGCTTGTTGGGGATGGTGATTTCTTCGCCGTCTTCGGTGTCAAGGATGGTGCGGGTCAGGGTGATCTCCTTGACGATGCCGCTGACTCCCTGGATGGTGATGGTATTGTCGACCACAAACGGGCGGGTCAGGATAATGGTGATCCCGGCACCGAAGTTGGAAAGAGGGCCCTGCAGGGCAAAGGTACAGCCGAAGGCGAGAGCGCCAAGGGCGGCAATAAAGGGGGCAATGGAAATGCCAAATTTACCCATTCCATCAGCACTTCATAAAGCTTTTGCAGGGCTGCCAAATCTTCTCCCATGATAAACTCCTTTGTGTGTGTGGTAGAGTTTCCTTTAAATTCTGCTCCTGGTCAACAATTTTTACCCGCAAGTTTTTCAAGATATTCCGGCGCTTTTGCCTTGGTTATTTTGGATAATCTTTGCATCAGGTCAAATGATACCTGGTTAACGGCAAAAACTTTCCTGATTTTATTAATCATTGAAAGCCAAAGATGACCGGTCATCTCGGCATCAGCGAGGGCTCGGTGAAAGGTTCCATCGGTAGGAATATTACAGTACCGAACGAGTGTTCCCAGTTTATGATTGGGTGCATCCGGATACAGCCTTCGAGCTACCAGCATGGAACAGGCCATATTGCTGTTTCGTGATTTTCCGATAACGCTGAATTCTGAGTCAAGGAATTTTCTGTCAAATGATGCGTTATGGGCGACAAGGGGGTGATCACCGATGAACTTTGCAAACTGTTCCATGACTTCTCCGCAGGGTGGTGCGTCCTTTACCATCTTGTTACTGATGCCGGTGTATGATTCGATAAAGGAATTAATCCGAAAACCAGGGTTCATCAAGCTTTGAAAACGATCAGTGACCCGGTTGTTTTCAATCAGGACCGCCCCGATTTCAATGGCCCGGTCACCGTATTCCGGCGATAAACCAGTCGTCTCGAAATCAAGAACAATGACGGAAAAGTTACCCGGTGAGACTTGTTCGTATACTGACATTAAAAACCTTTCTGCTATCTAAATTAAGGATTTTTACCGCTATCTGTTGCCAGTCCTTACATGAAAAAACTACTATCCTAAAGTCATAATCTTCTTTTGGTGGGATGATAATTTCCTGATAGTCAGGATTTGCCGGTTCAAGGTAGTGCTTTCATTTTGTTGAAGACCAGCTACTTGATTAACCAGGGCTGGGGCAGAAATATTTTTTCATAAAGGGAAAAGGCGTAGCGGTCAGTCATCCCGGCAATGAAATCACAGACATTCTGTTCCAGGCTCGCGGTATCCAGATAGGCTTGGTAGTGTTGTTCCCGAAAGGTATCCGGATTGTCAATGAAAAACTGGTAGAGATCTTCCAGCAGCCGTTTTGCCTTGATGAAATCAGTGTGGACTATTGTGCTGTCATAGACCCGTTCATAAAGGAAATCGCGCAGCAGGCTAATGGACTCCAGAATTTTCGGGCTGATCATCAATCGGGCTTCAGCTTCACGGCTGCTGTCAATAATATCAGTTACCATGGTATTGATTCGTTGGCTGTTGCGTTCCCCCAGTAATCGGCTGCAGGACGCCGGTATATCATCCCGGTCGATCACCCGGGCCCGGATAGCATCGTCGATATCGTGATTTACATACGCAACAATATCAGCCAGCCTGACAATCTGTCCTTCCAGAGTGAAGGCGGAACAGTTGGAATCATCTGATAATATATCGCCTTTGCCTTTCGAGTGTTTAACAATACCGTCCCTTACTTCCAGAGTCAGGTTCAGACCCCGGCCTTCCTTTTCCAGGATTTCAACCACCCTCAGACTTTGAAAGAAATGGCGAAAACCACCAGGGTGCAGCTGGTCAAGGACGGCTTCCCCGGCGTGGCCGAAAGGAGTATGGCCAAGATCATGACCAAGGGCGATAGCCTCGGTAAGGTCTTCGTTGAGTTGCAAAGCTCTGGCAATGGTGCGGGCAATCTGGGAAACTTCCAGAGTATGGGTCAGGCGGGTGCGGTAATGGTCGCCGCTGGGGGAGAGGAAAACCTGGGTTTTATGCTTCAGCCGCCGGAACGATTTGCTGTGAATGATCCGGTCCCGGTCATGTTGAAAAGCCATTCGGTAGGCGTCTTCCGCCTCCTGGTGTTGCCTGCCTTTTGATTGGCTGCTTAATGTCGCATGGGGGGAAAGGTAGAGCTTTTCCCGGGTTTCCAGTTTTTGTCTGATAGTGCTCATACCTGTCTCCGGGTTCTGAGCGGCTGAAAAGAAAAAGCCCGGCGGGGCCGGGCTTTAAAAAAGCTTATTTTTTTAACCGTGCCGAGCGTATTAACCGTGCCGAGCGTATTAACCGTGCTGTAATTCACAGGCCATAATGGTTTGTTTACAGAGGACGGCAGTGGTAACGGAGCCGACTCCAGCCGGTACCGGGGTTATCTTTTCAACGATAGGTTCAACTTCAGCAAAGTCAACATCGCCACAGTATTTTCCCGGTCTGTCCGGATCTTCGTTGATGCCGACGTCAATGACAATCTGTCCGGGTTTGACGAAATTGGCCTTGACCATTTTTGCCCGGCCGACAGCGGCAATCAGAATTTCGGCTTCCCGGCAGACGCCAGGTAAATCCAGAGTCCTGGAATGGCATAGGGTTACGGTGCCATGCTCACGCAGCAGCAACATGGCCACCGGTTTGCCGACTACCAGCGAGCGCCCAAGGACGACGCACCGTTTCCCTTTGATGGGAATGTTGTAAAAATGCAGCATATCCATGCAGGCGGCCGGCGTACAGGGAGGCATTCCAGTGGGGTCATCAGCGAATATTTTAGCGGCGCCGCCCAAAGTCAGGCAGTCCACGTCTTTTGCCACCGGAATCATGGTTCTGATTTTTTTCTCATCCAGATGTTTGGGCAATGGGGCAAACATCAGAATGCCATTGATGGCCTTGTTGTTTCCCACTTCAATGATTGCCTGCTCAAAATCTTCCTGGCTGATATCTTCCGGATATTCAAAGACCTGGTAGGCCATGTCGACGACATCACAAGTTTTTTTGGCGCCACCTTCATAGAAAAGATCATCAGGACGGGCACCGACCCGGACAATACCCAGGGTGGGAGTGATGCCGCGTCCTTTCAGGGCCGCGACTTTTTGTTTCAATTCTTCCTTCATCGCGTCAGCGACGGGTTTACCTTTCAATACTTCTGCCATTATGCTTCCTCCAAAACTTTAATATTTGCTGAAATTTTTTGCGCTGCTATACATCAATTACTTTTACAGTTATCGCTTTACTTAGTCAGCTTTCCGATGACCAGTTTCAGGGTTTCATCGGCAATGCGCTGACCATCTTCCAGCAACTGGTTCATTTCTGCTCTGGTTTTGCCGACAAAATCCTGATTTTTAATGGTATTCAGATTGATGATTACGTTCAGGCTGCCGCTGATTAAGGCCGCGTTCATGAAGGCTACGCCGCAGGCAACGTCGGAGATGGCCAGCATGGTGCCAATTTGTCCCATGCGTTCATGGATTTTGATGCCGGCATATGCCTGGCGCATGATTTCAATGGGTACCGAGCAGGCTTCAATACTGCATTTCTCCATGGTTTCGGCTTTGAACTGCTGCTGCTCAGGGGTGTCTTTCGGCAATCCGTAGGCCTTGGAGAGGGGTGCGAATACTTCGGCGTCCTTGTCCACCAGATTTTCAAGGGCAGCGATGACCTGATTACCTTTTTCAATCAGTACCTTCACCTCATCTTCCACTTCAGCATACTTCTTTTTGCCGACCGTAAGATTCCCGACCATATTGGAGAGGGCCATTCCGATTGCACCACCCAGTGCCGCGGCACCACCACCACCGGGGACTGCGGCTTTTGATGCCAGAACTTCGTTGAATTCCTTGCAGGTCTTATCTAGCATTGACATGTTTTGTACCTCCTTTAACGGTTATTTCAAGATTGTTTTGAATAAACTGTTTTGTGAAAATAGCGGTAATTACTATGAATAAAATGATAAATGGGTGACGAAACTGCTTTTTTATATTGCCATTGGATCCAGCCTGCCCGGCGCGGATAGGGTGGAAAAGCGGGAAAAAGTATGGCTGAAAGTTCAATCAAACCAGAGAAAAACAAGCAGAAACTAGAGTTCGCTTACAATGGATAGCCCTTGTTTGTCAAGTGAAAATAGCCGCAGACTCAGGGATTCATAGTTAACCTGTAGGAAGACCCAAAAAGGGACGTTGTTGACTTATTGATTTAACTAAGGGAGGGCGGGGGAAATTGGAAGCGGGGTCACCGTGATTGGGGACATTCTTGAGTTTCGCGTTAAAAGCAAATTCAAGCTGTTTCTCCACTGGGCGAGCGATAGTCAAGAGTGTCCCCCCGCGAAGCA
>JAYEKE010000073.1:1483-4093 GCA_034660915.1 Pseudomonadota bacterium | reverse complement strand
ACCTCCTGAACCAGCTGAAAGCCACCAATCGCTTTGCCGAACTGAGTTCTCTCCTGCACATATTTCAGGCTCGCGTCAAGACAGCCTTGAGCCATTCCCAAAGCCCCGGCAGTAATGAACACCCTGGCCGTGTCGATGCCGTAAAAAGCACCGTGCAGACCACGACCAACCTTACCAATAATATTTTCAGCCGGTACTTGGCAGTCGGAGAAAGCGAGATTGACAATATTGCTGGTGCGGCCGCCAACCAACCGCACATCTTCAAAACTTATACCCGCCGTCTTGCTATCAACCAGCAAGAGCACCATCCCTTTAATACCAAGTTTTTTGTCGGTCTGGGCCAGAACCAGGAGATAGTCGGCAAGTCCGCCCCCGGTGACAAAATTCTTGGTCCCGTTAAGAAGCCAATAATCACCTTTTAAAATTGCTCTGCACTCGATAGCACCGGGGTCACTGCCGGCGTTAGGCTCCACCGTGGCAGTGGCAAACATCAACTCACCACGACAAAGCGGTGCCAGATATTGCTCCTTCTGCTCCGAAGTGGCAACTTTCATCAGGATGGTACCACTTAACACCGCATGACCAAGTGTCCCGAGAGCCATGGTCCAACTCACCTTGCTGAGCTCTTCCCAGATTATGGCGGCGGAAAGATAATCAAGGGCGGATCCCCCATACTCTTTCGGCAGATGTGCTCCTAAAAAGCCAATATCAGCCAATTTTTTGACTAGGGCTTCCGGAGTACGACGCTGATTTTCATGCTCACGTAATAACGGCCGCATCTCATTTTCGGCAAATTTCCGCGCCAGGTCACGCAGCATCAACTGTTCTTCAGTAAAAGAAAAATTCATCAGACCACCTCGTTTTATTGGTTAGAGGCTGTATTGAAAAATTAGAATTTTTGTTTGAGTACAAGACAGGCGAGAAATTATAACCACAGAAATATATTTCATATTTTGAGAATTATAATTTGAGCCTAACGCAGTAATCGAACACAAAGGCCATTTTTCAAGGTAGCCTACAATGGGATGTTGCCATGATGTCCTGGACGGCGGCGGCGCTCCTTGCCCCGCAGGAGCCGCAGCGACCGGCTCAGTATACGGCGGGTCTCGCGTGGTTCGATAATATCCTGAACATAGGTCACCTGTGAAGCCAGAGAGAGGGCATCAGCATAAAGTTCGCGATATTGAACCACCTTTTCAGCTCTGAATTGTTCCGGCTTGGCGGCAGTTTTGAGCTCTTTTCCATAAAAGAGACCAACCGCCTGTTCGGCCCCCATAGCCCCGATCTCAGCCGTCGGCCAGGCATAGATCAGGTCGGTACCAAAACCCGGCAAAATCCCCATCCCCAGAGCCGCACCACCATAGACTTTCCGCAGCAGGACTGCCACTTTTGGTACAGTTGACTCTGACAGGGCATAAAGAACCTTGGCTCCATGAGTGATTATACCGGCATGTTCCTGATCTTTACCAGGCAGATAGCCGGGGGTATCAACCAACAATACCAACGGGATATTGAAACAATCACAGAAACGGATAAAACGGGCCTGTTTGCGAGAGCTTTCAACCGTCATGCATCCGGCTTTCACCAGCGGTTGATTGGCGATGATTCCCAGCGTATAGCCGTCGATACGGGCGAAACCGACAATAATCTCGGCGGCAAAGTCCGCCTTTATTTCACAAAAATCACCCTGATCAACCAGTTCTTTAATCACCTGACGCATATCATAGGCCCGGGTGGTACGAACCGGAACCAGGTCGTTGAGACGATCAGCCAGGCGTTCAGGATCATCTTCATTTTCCCGGCGAGAAGAGGACTTTTGCCAATTGTCAGGCAGAAAATCGAGCAATCGCCTGATTTCGGCAAAACAGTCCAGCTCACTTGCCACTTTGAAATCAGCCACCCCGGTTTTAGCGCAATGGATATCGGCCCCGCCAAGCTCCGCCATTGAAATCTCTTCGCCAGTCACTGATTTGATCACTTTAGGCCCGGTGATAAACATGTGGGACTCTTTCTCGACCATAAAGATAAAATCCATCAGCGCCGGCGAATAGACCGACCCCCCGGTACAGTTACCGAAGATCGCGGCAAGCTGGGGGATCACTCCGGAGCTTAGGGTATTGACATAAAAAACAACCCCGGCATGCTTTTCATCGCTGACCCGATAGGGATCATCACTGCCCGCCAGTTCAGGCCGCACAACCCGGGCTCCCGGCGAATTATTGAGGGCGATGATGGGAACTCCCATATTCATGGCCATTTCGTGAATTTTATAAAGTTTACGCCCGTGCATATAACCCTGTGAGCCTCCGAGTACGGTGACATCCTGGGCGTAAACACAAACCAAGCGGCCATCTATCGTGCCATGACCGGTAACAATGCCGTCTCCCGGGGCTCCCTCCCGGTACTTAATCAGGCGATTGAACTCAACGAAACTTCCTTCGTCAAGCAGCGCCGCAATCCGTTCCCGGGCCGTCAGCTGGCCTTTGGCATGCACTTTATCAATCCTGGCCTGCCCGCCCCCTAAAGTGGCGGTTTCTTTGACTTCCCTTAAACGCTCAATCTTTTCTCGCATCACGTTTCACTCCTCTCCAGCCTCTCCGTAAATACTCC
>JAYEKE010000073.1:0-1383 GCA_034660915.1 Pseudomonadota bacterium | reverse complement strand
CAAAAAAATCAAAATTCTGTTTTTATGTACCGGAAATTCATGTCGCAGCCAGATGGCTGAAGGCTGGACCAGGGTCCTCAAGGAAAAACAGATTGAAGCTTTTTCCGCTGGAATTGAAACCCACGGTCTTAATCCATCTGCCGTCAAAGTAATGGCTGAGGCCGGGGTGGATATTTCTCACCAGCGCTCCAAGCTGGCGGATGAATTTGTGGATATCGATCTGGATGCCATCATAACGGTGTGCGGACATGCCCATGAAAGCTGTCCTTATTTTTCCAGCGGCAGTAAAATCATACATATGGGATTTAATGACCCACCCCAAATGGCTCAAAAACTTGCAGAACAGGGAGCTGATGAAAAAACGCAGCTCGATTGCTACCGTCGGGTGCGCGATGAAATCAAAGCCTTTGTGGAAACACTGCCAGAATCACTTTGAACTGATCGGCCAGTGCGTCTGGATTGGTCTGGAAATGTGGAACCACTAGATAAGGGATATTGACGTATTATTATTTCCATATCTAGTGTCTTGATTTTTTTACTGACATAGACGATACTTCACTTAGGAGGGCTTGAGAGATGGTAAAAACTGTGCCAAGTCAACTTATTTTAAGAAGCTACGGCTATTACAACGACAAAAAGTGGATAGGCTTGTGCATTGATTTTGATATAGCTGTCCAGGCCCACACGGAAGCTGAGCTTAAAAAAAAGATGCAGGATGCCATCAAATCTTATATTGAAACAGTCCTCAATACCGACAATAAGGAATCAATCTCTGAATTATTAAATCGCAAAGCCCCTCCCCTTTCCATCATAAAGTTTCACCTGATTAGCGCCCTGATGGAGTTTAGGCACCTGCGTCGCAAATTCTTTACCTTTGACGAAGTCCTTCCCTTTCACCTGTCCAGTTCCTGTTCATGCTAAATGGGTTTCAGGTATCCAGAGTTAACTCCTGCCAAGGTAAGAAAAATTTTGAAAAGGGCTGACTTTAAAAGAGTCAGGCAGAAAGGCAGTCACGAACAGTGGGAAGGAGTGACCGACGGCAAGCGGCGCATTGTAACCGTAGATACCTTGGGGAGCCGGAACGAGACATACGGGACCAAGCTGATAAAATCAATGATCAGGCAGTCCGGCCTTAGTAAAAAGGATTTCTACCAAAAATTAAATTAATCAATCATACCCGCCTCCCGGCGGGTTTTTTATTCTCTCCTGAGTTCTTCTTCTCATTGGTTCAGTAATGATTTTTTCTAAAAAATAGCTTTAAGCAATGAAAAAGTGTGGGGCAAAATGAAAAAATAAAAAAGCACCTACCGAAAAATCCGTATAACCCTTTGATTTCATTGGAGCCGATGAGCGGAGTTGAACCGCTGACCTACTGATTACGAA
>JAYEKE010000072.1 GCA_034660915.1 Pseudomonadota bacterium | reverse complement strand
GAACATATACATGATCCTGACCCTCTTAACAGATTTTGGTGCTGCCAGTCCCTACGTGGCCATTTTAAAAGGTCTGGCACTGAAAGCCATCCCTGATCTTTCATTGATAGACTTAAGTCATCAAATCAGGCCGGGTGACATTCTGGAAAGCCAGTTTTTCCTGCAGCACTGCTGGCGCAGGTTTCCTGAAACCAGTATCCACCTTACCATAGTTGATCCCGGTGTTGGAACCAGCCGCCTGCCTTTGGCCGTCCAAACGGATGACGGTTTTTTTGTTGGCCCTGATAACGGCATTTTCACCTTCCTCCAAGGAAAGATCAAAGCGGTCCATGAGATTACCAACCCCCGGATTATTTTCCCGGAGCCGGCCCCGACTTTCCATGGCCGCGATATTTTCCTGCCGGCTGCCTTGTGGCTGGCTAACGGCCACCCCATCAACCAGGTTGGCCCACAACTGCAACCAGATGATTTGATCAGGAAATCACTACCAAAACCAATTATAACCGACCGCAAAATCCACGGCAACATCATCTATATTGATAATTTTGGTAATTTAATCAGTAACATTCATGCTGATCACTTGAACGCAACGACCAAATTCAGCTGCTGCTTCCTTAACTGGCATACCAACACCCTGACACCTACATATGGCTTGGGAAACCCCTCAGAACCTATCTTGATCAACAACAGTTTCGGCTTCCTGGAAATTGCTCTCAATGGTGGTTCAGCAGCGGACTGGTTTGATATTGACATGCAGCAACAACCTACCGCCGGCATAATCATTTCTTTTTCCTGAAAGCGACAAAACCGTTTGCCTTACAACCTTATTTCATGGTAGAGCGGAACACAATTATATACCGCCGTGTTACCGAACAGTAGCATCTAAAGCAGATGATATAAGGAGCAAGAAGAACGTGCCAATTATCCAACCTTTTAACGGTGTTTTTTACCATCCCAGTCAGCAAAAGAACCTTGCCCAGCTGGTAGCCCCACCTTATGACGTCATCACGGCTGAATACAAACAGGAGCTATTAGCCCGGAATCTCCACAATATTATTCGTCTCACACTGGGTAAAAGTGCTCAGGAAAAAGGGGAACCTCGCCCTGAGGAAGAATACCAGCAAGCAGCGGAAACCCTGGAAGAATGGTGTCGGGAAAACATTCTAGTTCATGATCAGAAACCGGCTTTCTATTACCTGGAAGAAGAATTTTCCGCCCTGGGAAAAAAGTATTGCCGTAAAGGCTTTATCGGTCTGCTGGCTCTGGATGGTCTGGACAATAAATCAGTGCTGCCGCATGAAAAAACCATGAGTGCCCCCAAGGAAGATCGGCTGAAGTTGATGAGTGCCTGCCGGGCCGATTTCAGCCAGATTTTCACCCTCTATGATGATCCCGAGCTGATTATTGAGCAGGAACTGCAACAGTATCGTGAAACCAGGAAGCCTTTTATCTCCCTGAAAAGCGTAGTTGGCATTGAGCGACGCATCTGGCCGGTCAGAAATCCGGCCGCCATTGATCGCATAAGGAAGATCCTGGCCCCCCAGTCATTGTTTATTGCCGATGGTCATCATCGTTTTGAAACTGCACTTAATTATCGAAAATTGCGCCGCCAACAGGAAGGAAATCCTGACAGCCGGCAGCCATATGACTATGTCATGGTCTATTGCACCAATACCTCCAGTGCCGATCTGGCCATTCTGCCTACCCACCGCCTGGTATCGGGTTATCCCGGACTGAATCCGGAAATGTTTACTGAAAAGATGGGCGGCATTTTCCGGTTATCTCCTACAAGACCAGACACCCAGGACCCCAAAGCTATCGCCAGCCATCTTGTACAGATTTTGAAGCAGCAAGGTGACGGTAACCACTTTATTGCCGTCATTGGTAAAAAACCTGATTGTTTCCTGATATCCCTGGAATCACACCAGGCACAAGAACTGATGAAAGACATCCCTACCCCCCTGGCATCTCTGGACGTTTCGGTCCTGGATCACTTATTGTTCAACCAGACCCTCAATATCAGTGCTGAAGACATGGAAACACAGCGTTATACCAGTTTCAGCCAGGATGCCGAGACAGCGGTGGAATCAATCATGAAGGGAGAAAATCAGCTGGCGGTTCTCCTTCGTCCCACCGATATCAACCAGGTAAAAAGTGTTGCCGCTGCCGGAGAAAAAATGCCGCAGAAATCAACTTTTTTCTACCCGAAACTTTTAACCGGACTTATCCTTTATCTTTTCGGGGATTGATAGTTGCCCCTGGAAGCATCAATAAAATGAACCAAGGCACCACCATTGCCACCACTACTGAAATCCTTCCTGACTTCCAGCTATCCATCCAACAACCACGGCATGGATATCGCTATAACATGGATCCGTTTATCCTTGCTGATTTCATCACCCTGGAAAACAATGAAAAAATTATTGATTTGGGGACCGGTGTTGGCATCATTCCCCTCCTGTTGGCCCGCCGGTTTCCGAAGTCAGGACAGTTCAAAGGGATAGAAATCCAACCGGAACTGGCAGACATCGCCCGCGGCAATGTCAATCAAAATGATCTCCAGCAGCAAATTACCATTATCCAGGAAGACTACCGTAATTACCAAAAGATTGCCCCTCCATCATCATTTGGCACCATTATTGCAAATCCACCCTACTACCCACAACATCGAGGGCGTTTGAATACCTGCCGGCAAAAAGCCATTGCCCGTCATGAAATAACTACCAGTCTGGATACCCTGATCGAAGCTGCTGCTTTTTTTCTTGAACCGGGTGGCAGCTTCTTTGTCAGCTATCCAGCCGAACGATTGCCATCCCTTCTAACTGCCTGCAGTAATCGAAAGCTCACACCAAAAAAATTACAATGCCTCCATTCACAGCCGACCCAATCCGCAGAACTGATCTTGTTGCTGGCCAGGCAAAACGGTAAAGAAGGCCTGAAGATCACACCGCCGCGGTTTTTAAATCCTTGAACCAGACAAAATTTACAACTCATATCCTGTTCCTTTATTTTTTGACCTTTTACAAGGTTGCTGACAAATAAAAACATTTTGACAAGTAGCGGATATTCCGCTATAAATTCTCTCACTATCCGACCCTTAGATAGTGCTTTCCGGAACCGGATGCACAATTTAAAGAGTTGACTCAAAAGCAGTGGCAATTTGGCCGCAAACATGTTCAAAGCTGTAAGATATAAGTTGCACGGTGTAAGGTTAATGGCCAGCCTCTTTTGCTGACCGCTGAACACTGATAATTAAACGTTAAACTAGCGCCTGGCGAAGGCCACCAGACAAAGGCTGCAAAAATATTCCATGACCGCCATTTCAACCATAAATGATGTATTTTCCCTCATAGACTCTGAGCTGAAAGAGATAGAATCTGCTTATGCGGATTACCTGAGAACCAACGTTTCCCTGATTCCAAAAATAAGTGATCATATCATTTTAAGCGGCGGCAAGCGACTGCGACCGGCCCTGCTTATCCTGACCATGAAAATGATGGGCGACCAGCCTTATTCGGGTACAGCCATGGCGGCCGTGATTGAATTTATTCATACCGCCACCCTCCTGCATGATGATGTTGTCGACCAGGCGGATATGCGTCGCGGCTTAACTGCAGCCAACATGATCTGGGGCAATGAGGCCTCGGTGCTTGTAGGTGATTTTCTTTTCTCGACCTCTTTCGATCTGGCAGTTGATCAGGGAAACCTGAAAATCCTCAAAGCATTAGCTTCAGCCACCAAACGCCTGGCCGAAGGTGAAATTCTTGAACTGATGAAAACCGCCGATATAACCACCACGGAAGATGATTACCTGGCGGTTATTGAGGGGAAAACGGCAATCCTGATGGCTATTGCCTGTGAAATAGGATCTTTACTTGCTGATGCTGATCATCAAAAACAATCAATGATGAAAACTTTCGGCCTTAATCTGGGCATGGCATTTCAGATGGTTGACGATGTGCTGGATTACACTTCCCGGGAAGAAAATCTTGGGAAAGCCATTGGGATTGACCTTGAAGAGGGAAAGCTTACCCTGCCACTGATTTACACCCTGAAGCAGGCATCTGATGAAGAACGGAAGCAACTGCAGGAAATAATCCTGGCTGATTTTGTCAGCCCGGAAGACTTTACTCATGTCTATCAGCTAATCATCAA
>JAYEKE010000071.1 GCA_034660915.1 Pseudomonadota bacterium | reverse complement strand
CAAACGTTTCGGCTCACTTACCGGGAAAGCCTGATATAGTTAAACTTTTCTTTGACGGTTTATTTTTGAAACCCCTGTAAAATCGTGGTACTATGGCGCACCAAAGCGTTTTTAGCACTACTTGATTGTATTGCTCGAGTAAATCTGTAGTGGCCTTCGGAATCTGTACTTCCTCCAAAGGTCATTCCTGGTGTTCCACAATTTCCTTCATGGGCATTAACATCAATGTTTGCTACCGGATTCGTTCCATCGGTTACCGTTCCGGAAATAGTGTAGGCCTGAGCGAGGGTAAAATCCTTGTTGGCACATTCTTCTCCGGCAATAACGGTTACTGGAGCGGCATTGTTGCAGTCGATGGTTCCATCAGCGCCATTCCACCATTCTTCCAGCACAGACAGTGTTTCGTTGCACTGGGGCTGAGCGTAAAGGTAATAATCTCCGGCTGCGGGTACAACTATTCGGTAGTGACCGTTTGCATTAGTATTATTGTTGCCGGCATGGCCATTGTGACAGGTGTCTGTATAGGCGGTGACACAGACGTTGAAGAAGGGCGTTGTACCGTCGCTGGCCGTCACAATGCCGGTGATAACTTCACCTGTCTGTACTGTGAGATTTTGTACACTGTCGCTGGGTACTGGAACAGCAGCATCACAATTGAAATAATCCAACCCGGTACCGTTTAGTTCCACCAGCCACCCAGATAGTCACCATTGGCATTGTTAGAGTATACGTAGATATAGTAACTGCCTGCGGTCACATTGATGCTGTAGTTACCATAATCGTCGGTATCCGCAGAGAAAGAATAATCGCCTTCAGGCCAGCACTTGTCAGTGTGGGCTTCAACCCGGATATTTGCCACCGGATTCATTCCATTGGTTACCGTTCCGGAAACCTGGGCGCCAAAGCAAAGATTTAACGAGAGCAACAGGGATACGGGGACCAGGGTTAGTTTGAGCAGAGACCGTGCTGACATTGAATTACCCCTTTCTGTTTATATAATGAAGTACCAGTTCAGTGGTTTAAAAGTGCTGATATGAATACTATGGTCAGGTTCAGGACAATGAAAACCATAAAATTATTGTTTTATATTGTGTGTTGCCTTGTATGTCCGCAGAATAGTGTAGCAATTGGCATACCAAAAAATCTGTTCAGATATCTTATCTATTTCCCCATTAAAATCAATGTGTTATAAATCGTAAAATTAAAAAACAGCTTCTTATTTTAGTGAAAAAGTGGAAAATTTTTACCTGATTTGGGTAGAAAAGTACATGTTTTTCCATGTGTTTTAGGTAAGCATTCGACTTTGTTTATAGATTGGCAAATTCTTGCAACTATACCAGTCAATTTTTTTTAATTCTCTCGCAAAGCCGCAAAGACCGCGAAGAGTTCAATTTGCTATATCGTCTGTCATTTTTCTTTGCGCTCTTTGCGTCTTGAGTGAGTGAAACGAACGGGCGCGAGACAAAAAAATTACGCTTATAAGAGTATTATTGTTTTTTTGAAAACGTGGCCGAATATTTACTGTTTTAGCGTGGTAAAGATTTAATTTTTTTATCAAAGTGGTTGTTTGCCGTTTTTTTTCGAAAATATTGTAAATTTAATCATGACCGGCCAGCTGCAACAAGGCATTCAGGTATTTAATGAATTCTTTTACGAGCAGGGGAGTTGGAACTGGTTTGTCAGCGCTATTGCTGGTGCCGCTTTTTGGCGGAATGGTCTGGTAGTAAACTTCCAGTTGTGGCGGGAGGATTTTTTGGCAGAGGTGATAGGCCCTTTTCACATGGAATGTTGAGGTGACGATAACCAGGGAATGAAAATGGTGCTGGCGGCAGAGGTCCCGCAAGGCCAGGATGTTGGTGAGGGTGTTATGTGACTGGTTTTCAATGATAATCCGGCCGGGTTGCAGGTTTTTCTGATTGTCCGGCGATAATGCAAGAGTAATCAGTATATCCCGGCTGCGGCTGCGGGGGTTGGCGCCGATGATGAGCAGGTAGCGGGCTTTATCCTGTCGCAGCAGATCGTATCCCTGACGGATGCGTCCGGGACCGCCGGCCAGAACGGCAATGGCATCAACCCTGTGGTGGACGTTTGCCGGGAGCCGGGGCGGTGAAACCCGGCTATAGTCGAGAAACTGCCAGAGCAGCAGGTCAGCGACCATCAAAGTCATGAAAACCAGAATTGTTATGGTCAGGGGTAAAGAGAGTTTCTTTTTCATGCGTTGATTTTTGGCTTGATTTTACCACTCTGTTATGGTAACTCAACGGCTCTTTTAAAGGTCAAAGCTCAAAGCTGAAAGGTTACCGGGATCAGGGACATTCTTGACTTTCGTGTTAAAAATGATTTCAAGCTATTTCTCCCCCAGTGTAAGCGACAGTCAAGAGTGACCCCTCGCGAAGCAGGGCGAAGCGAACTTTGCCGGTATCGCTCACGCGGGGGAACGAGGTTTGGTTTTTTATCTCAGCATAAGGGTTTTAGAAAATATTTCGGAGGTTGTACCCATGGCAAAAGTTTGTGATATTTGTGGAAAAAGATCGCAGGTTGGCAATAATGTCAGTCATGCTAATAATAGAACCAAAAAAACCTGGTACCCGAACCTGCAGAAAGTCAATGCGGTGGTCAATGGTCAGAAGAAAAAAATCACCGTCTGCACCCGCTGCATCCGTAGCGGTGCGGTGAAAAAAAGTTGATGGTTTTGTAAAAACTCCATCAGCGCATTCGGTGAACTTCAATAACCCCCTTTACCTGTTCCAGCCTGTTTATTACCTGTTGCAAATGCTTTAGATCGGTGACCCCGATTTTAAATATGCAGACCGCGTTGCGGTCGATGTTGGTGCTCACTTTGACATCGGAGATATTTGCTTCTTCGGAACTGATTACCGTAGTCATCTCTGCCAGTATGCCCCGGCGATCCTCGCAAAGTACCCTGATCTTGATCTGGTGAGTTGCCTGCTCCCCCAGGCTCCAGCTTACCTCAATCTGACGTTCTGGATCACTTTTCAGCACATGTTTACAGTCCCGACGGTGGATGGTAACTCCCCGGCCCCTGGTGATGAAACCGATGACCGGATCTCCCGGAAGGGGATTGCAGCATTTGGCAAAGTGAACCATGACGTCATCAATGTCTTTTATGCTAATCCCCTCGTGGCTCTGCCGCTTTTTCTTCTGCTGATTTTCTTCCTTGTCCTTCTTCTCCTGCCGGCCGCTTTTTCTGAGCTCAGGGTAAAGCTTGTAAACAACCTGCAACGCCGATATTTTCCCCCTGCCGATGGCTGCCACCAGATTTTCAGCTTTGTTCAGGGAAAACTGGATGGCTACTTCATCAAACTTTCCCTCTTTGAAATTCTTGTTGAATGATAGTTTATGACGGGAAAATTCCCGTTCGCATAATTCCTTTCCCAGTTCAATGCTCCGCCGTTCCTCCTCCTTCTTTATCCAATGGCGAATTTTACTGCGCGCTTTGCTGGTTTTGACAAAGTGAAGCCAGTCTTTATTGGGATGCTGCTTGTTAGAGGTGATAATTTCCACCACTTCTCCGGTTTTCAGCTCGTATTTCAGTGCTACCATCTTGCCGGAAACCTTGGCACCGGTGCAGTGGTCACCGATATTAGAGTGAATACTGTAGGCGAAATCGACGGGCGTTGAGCCTTTGGGCAATTCTTTAACCGCTCCCTGGGGAGTGAAGACGTAGACCGAATCGGCAAAAAGATCAATCTTGACCGATTCGAGGAATTCCCCGGCATTGCTGACCTCACCCTGCCATTCAACTACCTGGTGCAACCAGTCAAGTTGCGAACGTTCATCGTCATTCAGTTTAGAGCTTTCCTTGTATTGCCAGTGGGCGGCAATTCCCATCTCGGCAATACGGTGCATTTCTTCCGTACGGATCTGCAGTTCGAAATGTTCGGCATCAGGGCCAATAACCGTTGTGTGCAGGGACTGGTAGAGGTTGGTTTTCGGAATGGCAATAAAGTCTTTAAAGCGACCGGGAACCGGCAGCCAGAGGGAGTGGATAATACCCAGGACCGCATAGCAGTCCTTGACTGAATGGACAATAATCCTAAAGGCCAGGATATCATAAATCTGTTCGAAGGTGATGTCCTGATGTACCATCTTCTGGTAGATGCCGTACAGGTGCTTTAAGCGGCCGGTGACGGTTCCCTCAATTTTGTGATGATGGAGATTTCGCTCCATAATTTTGATAACTTTACTGATGTACTCCCGGCTTTCTTCCTTCTTTCGGACGATTTTCTGCTCCAGCTCGGCATAGATGACTGGTTTAAGGTATCGCAGTGAGAGGTCTTCAAGCTCCTGCTTAATCCAGGAGATTCCCAGCCGGTTTGCCAGGGGAGCATAGATATCCAGGGTTTCCTGGGCGATGGCCTGTTGTTTTTCCGGCCGCTGGAACTGCAGGGTCCGCATGTTATGAAGCCGGTCGGCCAGCTTGATTATCAGAACCCGGAGGTCCTTGACCATGGCCAGAATCATTTTGCGGAAATTTTCCG
The DNA here is from genome assembly GCA_034660915.1 of Pseudomonadota bacterium. Taxonomy (NCBI): domain Bacteria; kingdom Pseudomonadati; phylum Pseudomonadota; species Pseudomonadota bacterium. Next base: position 11,601 of record JAYEKE010000071.1, on the reverse strand, counting down.
CCTGCCTTTCTTCGGAAGTTTTAAAACTGATCTTGCTGATCTTGGTTAACCCTTCCACCAGGGTGGTGACTTCTTCACCGAAACGGGCCGACAGCTCTTCCATCGATGTCAGGGTATCTTCCAGGGTGTCATGAAGGAGTCCGGCGGTGACGCTGGCCACGTCCATTTTAAGATCAGCAATGATGTTCGCCACTTCCAGGGGGTGAATCAGGTAGGGCTCCCCCGAGAGGCGCACCTGTCCCTTGTGGGCCAAAGCACTATAGACATAAGCCTTGCGAAGGTTGTTGAGATCGGCACCGGGGTTGTATTCCTGGACTTTGTCCAGAATATTATTGAGGCGGGTCATGGTATGCGCATGGTTTTAAGGCTGCCAGTTGCGAACAAAGGCATCTGGAATCCCCAGCTGCTTGATCGAACGCAGGGCACTACGAGGGTAATGATTAAAAGAAAAGCCATCAACCAGCAGGATGTGATGAGGTATCTTGACCGGTTCATGAAAATCTACCGGAATAAACCCCCGGGAGCGATATTGACTGATCTTTTCCCTGGCGGTCGTCTGGTAATAAAAGGAGCCGACATTGACATAAAACTGTTTGCCGCGACGGCAGGGGAAGGGATCATCATCCCATTTGTTAATGGTCCTGATGGTTTTTCTGGCTCTGGCAAGGTTTGGATATGGCCCCAGGAAAACCCGGTGCATGGGGAGCAATCTCTTCCTGGTGGTGACAAAAGAAGCGTAACCATGATCTTGCAGCATATGCTGGTAATGTTTCAGGGTCTCAGGGAAAATAAAAATACCGGCCTGGATGACATAGGATTTTTTTTGGGGTTTGGCTGGTTTTTGTCCGGCTGCCGCCTTGTTGCTGGTTTCAATTGTTGTCGGTTTCGGTTCTATCGGCGTGACCACTGCAGCTTTTTTCTTTATCGGCGGTTTTGCCGGCGGTGTGGGTGTTTTTTTCTCCATTACTTTTACTTCGGAGAGACGGGGAGTTGGCTCAGGCAGTTTGGCCTCAGAGATTTTGTGGTTTTTTTGATTATCGACGGAAACCGGAGGTGCCGGCTTTATTTCAGTAGTCCGGCTGACCGCGGTATCAGGTTTTTTGGCTGTGACCGGGGGTGGTGATGGAAGTTCAATGGTAGGTGAAGTGATGGTTTCCCGGGGCATGCGAACCGGTGAAAAGGTCAAAAAATAATAAACTCCGATCAGGGTGAACAGTGCCAGAATTATTTCATATCTAAGCAATGATTCCAGCAGATTGACCTTTGGTTTTTTGGCCATGTGTAAAAAAAGGTATAAGGTATAAGGTTTAAGGTGTACGGTTTAAGGTATAAGGTTCCTTGTACCGTATATCTTAAACCGTACACCATTCATTTACCGTACGCTGTTAGCTGTTTTCCTGTTCTACTTCCGCTTCCTTGATAATCTTTTCCGCCAGATGAGAAGGGACTTCATCATAGTGGGAAAATTTCATCGTAAACATGCCCCGACCACCGGTCAAAGAGCGCAAATTAGGCGCATATTTCAATATTTCAGTCATAGGAACACTGGCCTTGATGATCTGGCTGTTAGCCATTGGTTCGACGCCTTTTACTTTTCCCCGGCGGCTGTTCAGGTCGCCAATGATGTCACCCATGTAATCATTGGGAACCGTAACTTCCATCTCCATAATGGGTTCAAGCATTACGGGTCTGGCATCTTTCACTCCTTTTTTAAAACCCATGGAACCGGCAATTTTAAAGGCCATTTCCGAGGAGTCAACGGAGTGGTAGGAACCGTCATAAAGGGTGATTTTAACATCGACTACCGGATAGCCGGCAATAACGCCACCAGCCATGGCTTCAACCACGCCCTTCTCGACTGCCGGGATATACTGGCGGGGGACAACGCCACCGACAATGTTGTCAACAAACTCAAAGCCGCCACCTCTGGGCAGGGGGGCAATTTCCAGCCAGGTGTCAGCATACTGGCCATGGCCACCAGATTGCTTCTTGTGTTTGCCCTGGACGCTTACCGTTCCCCGGATGGTTTCTTTGTAGGGTACTTTAGGCTCCTGCATCAGTACTTCGACGCCATATTTGCGTTTGAGTTTGTCAACCGTGACTTCCACATGAACCTGTCCCATGCCGGAGATGACCAGCTCCTTGGTCTGGGGGTTACGGGTAATCCGGATAGTAGTATCTTCATCCTTGAGCTTATGGAGGGCGGCTGTCAGTTTTTCCTCATCCCCCTTGGATTTAGGTTTCAGGGAGAAGGAAATGACCGGTTCCGGAATTTCCAGGCCGGTATAGCGGATAGGGGTTTTTTCATCACAGAGGGTGTCCCAGGTGGTGGTTTCTTTCAGCTTGGCAACCGCGACAATGTCGCCGGGAATGCATTCTTCGATGGGTTTTTGCTTACTTCCCTCTATTCTCAGCAGCTGGCCGATACGTTCCTTCTTGTCTTTGTTGACATTGAGACAGGCTGAATCTGAATGCAGGGTGCCGGAATAAACCCGGAAAAGTGAAAGCTGGCCGGTGAACGGATCAGTGATGCTTTTGAAAACCAGTCCGGAAAATGGCTGGTCAGCTCCTACCTGGCGAATTATTTCTTCATCGGTTTTCGGATCAAATCCTTGAACTTCTCCTCTTTCAACCGGGGAGGGTATGCAGATAGGAAGATAATCCAGCAACTGGGCAATACCAATATTTTTTAAAGCTGAACCGCAGACAACCGGAATGAATTTGCCGGTTATGGTTCCTTCATGGAGGGTGTCATAAATTTCCTGCTCAGTTATTTCTTCACCCCCCAGGTATTTTTCAATCAGCTCGTCATCGGCTTCAACCACCCGTTCGATCATTTTTTCTCGTTCACTCATGACCTCATCCTGCATATCAGCAGGGATATCGATGACTTTGAAATTGCCACTCTGGTCCTTGGTATAGCTGTAGGCTTTCAGTTTGACCAGGTCCACAATTCCTGAAAATGAGTCTTCCAGGCCAATGGGCAGTTGCAGGACGGCGGTGTTGCATTTAAAGGTTTTTTCCATTTCATCGATGGCCCGGAAAAAATTAGCCCGCTCCCGATCCAGTTTACTGATGAACGCAAGCTTGGGCAGTTCGAATTCTTCGGTAAATTTCCAGACCGCTTCAGTCTGGACCTTTACCCCGGAGATAGCACTGACAATGAGAACCGCGCCGCCGGCAATTCGCATACAGGAGCGGGTATCCATGATGAAATTGGCATATCCGGGAGTGTCAATAATATTGACATGATTTCCCTGCCAGTCAAGATGATGAATGGACGAAGAAATAGTAATATTCCGTTTAATTTCCTCAGGTTCGTAATCAAGAATAGAGGTTCCCTGGTCGACGCTTCCCAGGCGATCAGTGGCTTTGGCCGTAAAGAGCATAGCTTCAGCCAGGGTGGTCTTCCCGGCTCCACCATGGGCGATGATGGCAACATTTCGGATGTCTTCGGATTTATAGGCTTTCATATTTTCTTCCTTTTCTCCTTTCCATGGCAGAGTAAGGGTTTACATGATATTCATCCCCTACTTTTTCTGCCGTTAAAAGTCAAGGCTTTAGTACCTTACCCCTGAAAGTCTGTCAAAAAAAAACAAGAAATTGTTAAGTGCTTCACGGGTTCTTTGCCGTTAGGCAAAGGTTCCGATGAAGAAACTTATGCAAGGCTCGGGAACACATTCAGGATGTTCGGGCTTGGCTCATAGCGGTATTGGCCGCCGAACGAATCACACGATGTGATTCGCGGCGGACAATCGGGGACATTGCTTTAGCGGTGTCCTCACAAGCCGGCCATGGACGGCCGGCGAGAATGAGCGCGAGCCATGCCGGAACAGCCTGACACCTTAATTTGGGTTGCGGGCGAAGCCCGCATTAGTTCTTTATCGAGCGGTAGATTTGGGTTGATTTACCCGTCTGTATCAGGCACAATAGAAAAACTCCTTGATTGACATTGACGGGATGACAATGCGAGGAGTGAAAAACCTGGAGAAGGAGTAAATAAAAATGGCTTCGAACGTATATTTTGCTGATCTGCGGACCTCAGTGCGGAATAATCTTTTTGCCAAAATCAAGCAGCTGCTGAATAAACTGGAGTTGGCGGACAGTGTGCGGACCAATACCATGACGGCGATTAAACTCCATTTTGGTGAGGAGGGAAACACCTCATTTATCCGCCCGGTTTTTATCCGTCCGGTGGTGGAGATGGTTAAAGAATTGGGAGGAAAGCCATTTGTTACCGACAGTAATACGTTGTATGTGGGCTCCCGCAGCGATGCGGTTGCTCATTTGCAGACCGCGGCCCGGCATGGTTTCAACCTGACCGTGCTGGATGCTCCGGTTATTATTGCTGATGGCCTGCGTGGTAACAGTTCGGCTGCCGTCAGGATTGAAAAAAAGCATGTTGAAACCGCTAAAATTGCCCTGGAAATTGCCAATGTGGAGGCGATGGTGGTCATGAGCCATTTCAAGGGTCATGAATTGCCCGGCTTCGGGGGGGCGTTGAAAAATCTGGGGATGGGTTGTGCCTGCCGGGAGGGGAAATTGCAGCAGCATTCCAATATCAGCCCCAAGGTTACCCGGCGTAAATGTATTGGCTGCGGCGAATGCCAACGCTGGTGTCCGGCTGGTGCCATTACCATCACTGAAGAAAAGAAGGCTGTTATTGATCCGGAAAGTTGTATCGGCTGTGGTGATTGTATTGTTGTCTGTCCCCAGCAGGCGGTTGCCATTCGTTGGAATGAAAGTATTCCGGTTTTCCAGGAAAAGATGGTGGAATATGCTTACGCCGCCTGTGCCGGTAAACGGGAAAATGTACTGTTTTTGAATTTTGTTGTCCAGGTAAGTCCCGCCTGTGACTGCTACCCCCACAATGATCAGCCGGTTGTTCCTGATATCGGCATCCTGGCTTCCCGCGATCCTGTCGCCCTTGATCAGGCCTGTGTTGATTTGGTCAATGAAGCTCCGGGGGTTGCCGGAAGCGCTCTTGGAGACGATATTGATCCGGGGCTTGATAAATTTCAGCAGCTTTACCCGAAAGTAGACTGGCGGATACAGCTGCAGCACGCGGAGGATATCGGTCTGGGGGTCAGGCAGTATAATTTGGTCTCAACTTTATGACTTGCATTGCCAGGGATATATCAGCAGGATGTTCGGGCTTGGCTCATAGCGGTATTGGCCGCCGAACGAATCACACGATGTGATTCGCGGCGGACGCCTCGGAAGCCGGCCATGGACGGCCGGCGAGAATGAGCGAGAGCCATGCCGGAACATCCGGTAACATTGCTTTAGCGGCGCCCCACAGGCCCGGCTGTTTTTAGAGCAACTTAAGAAGATTGAGATTTGGTGAGATTGCAGGCAACCTGTAGACAGCAGGTAGCGAAAGGCTAGAAAAAACTTCAGGGATAATACTTGATTTTTTTCTATAATTAGTGTATCAGATCACGCTTTACTTCCCCTTGCTCCGGGTTGGGGCTACTATAAAGGCTGTCTTGAAAAATTAGAATTTTTGTTTGAGTACAAGGCAGGCGAGAATTATAACCGCAGGAATATATTTTCATATTTTGAGGATTATAATTTGAGCCTAACGCAGTAATCGAGCAAAAAGGCCATTTTTTAAGGTAGCCTAAACTCATAAGGAGGAATTGGTTACATGGCAGAAGAAATGAGAAAGTACGAGCTCCTTTACATTCATCCGGGAACTATGGGTGATGAAGGAGTGAAAAAGGTTGACGACCGGTTGGCGGAAATTGGCGAGCGGTTTGGGGCCAGGGTTTTTTACCGGGATGACTGGGGGGTGAAACCCCTTGCTTACCGGGTGAAAAGGTATCTGGAAGGGCGTTATATTCTGATGCGTTTTGCCGTCACGACTGAATGCCTGCAGGAATTTGAGCGTCATCTGAGAATTATGGATGAGGTCATCAAGTTTATTACCGTTCGTTTGCCGGATGACTATGATGAAAGCAAAGATCAGCCCGCTGAACCGGATGAAGTTGCAGAAGAGCCGGTGGTAACTGACGATGTGAAGGCTGAAGTGGAGGAAGAAACTCCGGTTGTGGATGAAGTTGCAGAGACCGAAACCGAGATTAAGGCTGAGACAGAGTAGCTAAACAGAATTTTATATTTGATGATTCAAGTTGAAGATTGAGAGGTAGTAATGGCTTTTTCCAGAGGTAAAACTAATCGTCCTCAGCGGCGCCGGGCGTTTGTGAGCCGGAAGAAATATTGTCGTTTTTGTGCCGACAGTTCAATAAAAATAGATTATAAAGATATTCGCCTGTTGCGTTATTATATCAGTGAAAAGGGAAAAGTTGTCCCAAAGAGGATATCCGGGACTTGTTCCAGTCATCAGCGGGAATTGTCGACGGCCATAAAGAGGGCCAGGAATATCGCTTTGCTGCCTTTTGCGCAGATGACCCCTAAACCGATGTAGTGGTGGCTATCAGGACTTTTGCTGAAAATTTATGGTTACTTGTTGATAAGACAGAGCTGTGGTAACTGATCATTCTTTTCCTGTCAGGATGTTTGTCCTGGGGGTTGTGGCGACGACCTGTTTTTTTATCGCTGCGATTGCTGTTCCGATCTTTGGTTTTGTGCCGGGTTTATTGACCATGGTGCCGGCTGTGTACGTAGGTATATTGACTCGGCACCGATGGTTGCCCTTGTATATTGTCGCCCTTACCACGGTGCTTTTATACCTGTTTTTCCATCAGGGCGGGCCGCTGCTGGGTTTTCTGCTCGAATACGGCCTTCCGGCTGTGATGCTGAACGAAGTAGCCCGCAAGCTGTCGACCCGGTTGCGGGTTATGGTGGTGGCTGCCGGTGCTTGTGTCGGTATTGTTCTGCTGGCAGTCTTTTTTTATGCCTTTCAGTCGTCCGTGACTCCCATGGCCCTGGTGCAACAGGCTTTTCAGGCAAACCTGGAGATGGTGCAGCAGGTGTACCGGGATATGGGGATGGCGAAAGAGCAGCTGGCCTTTTTGCATGATTCAACTCCAATATTGGGGTATTGGGTGGGTATGTTGTTCCCCTCCCTGCTTTTCGGCGCTTATTTTTTACTCAATGGCTTGACTATGGTGATGGTCAGTCTGCTGGGTCGATGGCGTCATACCCCCATAATTTGGGGGGAAGGTCCTTTATTCGAGAACTTTACTGTTTATCCGCAGACCATCTGGGTTTTGATTGGCTTGTGGGTGGTAGTGCTGCTCCCTGGGCTTCCGGAACTGATCCGGTTTTTTCTTTTTAATGGTATTTTTGTCCTGGCATTCTTTTATTTTCTTCAGGGAATGGCCATCTTCCATTGCTACTTGAAAAAATTTCAGGTTGGAGGTGGTGGACGGGCTTTTATCTACTTTCTACTTTTTGCTTTTCACTTTTTACTGGTAGCCGTGGTGATGATCGGATTGTTTGATATGTGGGTGGATTTTCGCAAGTTTAGCCGGAAAGTTAAGAGCTAGAAAATCCCAGTCCATTTTCATCAGACATTTTCACCTGGTTGTTCGTTAATGAATGTATGTAGCCAAGTTTTTTTATTATTTGGAGGATAAGTACAATGAAAGTTATTTTACAGGAGCCGGTAGACCGGCTTGGTAATGTTGGAGATCTGGTTTCAGTTGCTAATGGCTATGCCAGGAATTACCTGATTCCCACCGGCTTGGCCATCGAAGCGAATGAAGGTAATGTTAAATACCAGAAGCACCATCAGCGGGTGCTGGATAAGAAACGGGGTCGTCTGCAGGCTAAAGGTGAGGAGCTCAAGAAACGGATTGAAGCAATTTTACTGGATTTTGAGCGAAAAGTTGGTGAAAAGGGAAAACTTTTTGGTTCAGTAACCAATAAAGATATTGCCGATGCCCTGCTGGAAAAAGGGGTTGAGGTTGACCGGCGTAAAATTGACCTGCCGGAGGCGATCAAGGGACTGGGTAATTATGTTGCCGTCGTGGCTCTCCAGCCGGGAATTGTGGCCGAAATTGCGATTCGGGTAGCTGGCGATCCGGAAAGCCAGGCCCTGCTGGCTGAAAAAGAGGCGAAAGAGTCTGATTCTATTCCCGTGGAGATGACTGTCGAGGCTGAAGAGGAAACGGTTGCCGAGCCTGGTGAACAGGATCAGTAGTTACGACCGGGTTGTTTCAGGCAGAGATAAAATTTTTTTCAGCCGGGGAGTTACATTGTAACTCCCCGGCTTTTTTGTTATCCATTTTTGACAATTTCATTTTAATATGCTAGATTCAAAATAAGCTCAAGGCCGTTCATTTACTATGGTTGCTTGAGAGAAAAACCCTCTGATAACATGGTGTTAGTGCCTATCTGACAATTTGTGACTCATTTTTTTCAGGACGTGATGCATGGCTCAGGAAACTGCCGAAAACAAACTATCTCCCAAACTTCCACCTCAGAATATCATGGCTGAGCAGGCGGTTTTGGGAGGAATAATGTTTGATAATATGGCCATTAACAAGGTTATGGATATTCTGGCTACTGCTGATTTCTATCGTGAGGCCAATCGGAAAATTTATCAGGTGATGATCGATCTGTCCCTTAAAGGGGAGGCTATTGATCTGGTTACGGTTACTGAGCGCCTGCGGGTCAGGGAGAAGCTTGATCAGGTGGGGGGGGTTACCTATCTGACCATGCTGGTTGATAGCATTCCAACGGCTGCCAATATCATTTCCTATGCCAGAATTATCAAGGAGAAATCTATTCTGCGCCTGATGATTGACGCAGCCACCTCAATTGTCGGCCGTTGTTATAATGATATTGATGATGTTGATGAGTTGGTTGATGAGGCGGAAAGAACCATTTTTGAAGTGGCCGAAAAACGGGTCAATCCAGCCTTTTCCCCCATCGAAACGATTGTAAAGGATAGTTTTAAGGCGATAGAAAGACTTTATGAAAGTCCGGACCTGATTGCCGGGGTGCCGTCGGGTTTTACTGATCTGGATAAAATGACCACCGGTTTTCAGAATTCCGACCTGGTTGTTATTGCCGGTCGTCCAAGTATGGGTAAAACTGCTTTTGCCCTCAATATTGCCCAGCATGCGGCAATTTCCGGTGAGTTGCCGGTAGCTGTTTTTTCGCTGGAGATGTCCAAGGAGCAGTTGGTTGTCAGGATGCTGTGTTCTGAAGCTGAAGTTGATGCCCATAAACTGAGAAGCGGCTTCCTGGCCCGTACAGATTGGCCAAAACTGACGCGGGGTGCCGGAATTTTGTCTGAAGCCCCTATTTTTATCGATGATACACCGGCGATGACGGTTCTGGAAATGCGGGCGAAGGCCAGGCGGCTGAAAGCGGAACAGAATCTTGGTTTGATCATTGTCGATTACCTCCAGCTTATGCGTGGTCATCGGAATATGGACAGCCGGGAGCGGGAGATATCGGAAATTTCCCGTTCATTGAAAGCATTGGCCAAAGAATTGAATGTTCCTGTTATTGCCCTTTCCCAGCTTAACCGGGGGGTTGAAAGCCGGCAGGATAAACGGCCCCAGCTTTCAGACCTGCGGGAATCGGGGGCCATTGAGCAGGATGCCGATGTCATTCTTTTTGTCTACCGGGATGAAGTTTATGATAAGGATAACACTGATAATAAGGGGTTGGCGGAAATAATAGTCGGAAAACAGCGTAATGGGCCGGTGGGACTAGTGCGCTTAAGATTTCTGCATCAATTTACCGCTTTTAAAAATCTTGACCAGCGATTTGATGATGTTATGGCCAGTGAGATTGATGGTGCCGATGACTTTGCTTATTTTGATAAGACGGAAGAATGAAACAGAAAAACAGACAGATAATTTATAAAAAAGAATGGTGGATAATCTTTTTTATCCTCGGATTTTTCTTTATTAATTATCCTATTATGCATATTTTCAACAAAGATTACCGTATATTTGGCTATCCTGCTTTCTTTCTCTACTTGATGGTGGGTTGGTTATGTTCAATTATGGTAATTTTTGCTTATGTCTGGTTGGCTGAACATGAAGAGTAAAGGCTGTCTTGAACTCAAACGAAAATTCTATTTTATCAAGGCAGCCTGAACCAGCATAGCCGGAACCAAAAAAGATAAGATGCTATTAACATGAAGAACATAAAGAATAGGGAAGCGGGGTCACCGGGATTGGGGACATTCTTGAGTTTCGCGTTAAAAGCAAATTCAAGCTGTTCCTCCACTGGGCGAGCGATAGTCAAGAGTGTCCCCCCGCGAAGCACGGCGAAGCAAACGTGCAAACCAGTACGGACCGCAGGCGAAGGAAGGCGGGAAAGTGAATTATCACAAATTAAGGACGCAGGGCAAAAAAAATTTTACCATGAAGACACGGAGTCACAGAGGGCAAATGACTGGGGTTCTCTGTGACTTTGTGCCTCTGTGAGAGTGTTTTTATCTTTTCTGAAAACGTAGTCGAATGTTTACAAAACTTTATTGCTAAGTGACTAAAGTGGCTTGGGTTAATGACGGTTTGGAGAGTTGGAAATGTTAAATTATCGCAAAAAAATCCTGGTGGCCGTTGATGGCTCAGCAGTTTCCGACAAAGCGGTGTATGAAGCTGTCTGGATGGCTGGTTGTTCTAAAGGTGCCTTTCCCAATAAAGTTTATGCGGTTTTTTCCAAGGTGGTTCAGTCCGATGATTACTTTGATATGTTTCCCATTCCTCCCAGGCCTACGGCCGGTGAAGATGATCGTCGCTGGGAGAAAATCATTGATATGGTTTTCCTGGTGGCGAGGAAACTGGCCCGGGAAAATGGGGTGGAACTGGAAACCCGGGTAGTCTCTGGACCTCCGGCGGAAAGTATCATCAGGTTGTCCAGGGAAATTGATGCGGATGTCATTGTTATCGGCAGTACTGGTAGGGGCCGGGTGGCCAGGAGCTTGTTGGGAAGCGTGTCTGCTGGAGTTATGAAGAAGGCTCCCTGTAGTGTTTATCTGGTAAGGGCCTGATGAATTCATCCTTTTATGGTTAGGGGACTTTTGGGAGTATAAAGAATCCCACCCTCATCACGGAGGCTGCCGATATAGGTAACGCAGGCCTGATTCATGATTTGTACAGCGGTATTTGTCGGGGCAGAGATGGAGAGTACCAGCTGAAAACCGGCTCTGACGATTATCCAGGCAATGGCAATATTGATCCTGCCGCTGAATACGGCGACTAGTTCTCCCCGTGCCAATTCATGTTGCAGGCAAAATCCCAATGCTTTGTGTAGTGCGTGGGTGCGGCTGGCGTCTTCCTGGCAGGTGAGTAATTCTCCTTCACGGTTGAATAAACCAACAGCATGTGCGGCCCGGGAACTGGCATAAAGTTCCTGATGGGCTGTCATTATTTGCGGAAATCGTAAGAGTTTCCGGAAGGAGAATTTTTCATTTAAATGGCTAAACAGCCCTTCAGCCCGGCTGAGTTTCTGCCGTATGTCCGCCGCTGTTGACGGTTGCAGAGGTGCGCTACCTGCCCTTGGAACCGTGATAGTCATGATGTCTTCAACAATATTCCCTCCCTTATTTTTATTGCCGGGTTCTAACTGAATATTGCTGATTTCAGCGGCAGAGTTTATAATCCCCCCGGCAAAAAGGATGCCGACAGCCATGAGCTCATCATCAATTGGCGTCCGGCTGGTGCTCAG
>JAYEKE010000070.1 GCA_034660915.1 Pseudomonadota bacterium | reverse complement strand
CAGCATTGCACAGAGTAGAGATATTGCCGAAAAGAGATAAAAAATTAGCGATTTTTTTGTCATCCCATCTTGACAGTGATAGAATCGGCCTCGAAGATAGCTGCCAAACGAAAGAAAATAGAAGAGAGTGGCCATCGATGTCATCCGTTGAACGATATAAGTAACCGCATTTGTCTGCACCGGATTTAATGACCACAAGCCAACAATAATAATCACTAAAAAGGTGGAATAATTTCTGCCATCATTAGTCACAAAGACTGAATTAACTTTGGAAAATAAGAATAAAGACTGTAAAAGAAAAAACAATGAGAATGTTGCCAGAAGATGAATGGCTATATTGGTCACATGGAATGCTGCCAAGCTACCGCCTCCCCATTTCAGATCGAAGGCAAAGGTAAGCATGGGCAGATAACGTCGTACGCCAAACTTTGTTGAAGTTAGATTTTCAAGGCCGGCAAGATCAAAGGTGAAACCCAAAACTTTCGGCTCTTTTACAAAACTATGGAGATCATCTAACACAAAAGGGACATACAGGCTGTTGGAATAAGCAGATAGAGCCAACAGACAAATAACTAATCCTGCACCTAGTACTATTATTTTATTTTGATAGTTAGAATTATCTTTAACCATAGTCTGTTATCCAAAAAGAGATATAGGGATACCGGAAAAACCGGTATCCCTATATCATATATCAGCAGAAACTGTCAGGGTAAATCAATCAAGACCAACTGCATCAGCCAAATTACCACTATAGTCCCATCCAGAGATTCTCGCTCCAGAGGCAGTTACTGCTTCAGCTGTGATAGTTGAACCATAGGCATCAACCAAAGCTTCAACAGTAGTTGCACCCGTTAAGGTAAAAACCCATGTAGAACCGCTAGAAGAACTATCAAGTACACAACATGTGGTATCAGCATCACCAGCCATATTCATGACCTCAGTAGATGAAGTGGGGAAAACGCCTTTAAGAGCATATCTAGACCCCACATTTGTTTCAACCGAATGAATCAACGGCAACACTGCACTGGTAAAACGTGCCTTCTGAATATAATTCTTGTACATGGGAATCGCCACTGCGGCCAGGATACCGATGATTGCGACAACAATCATCAATTCAATCAGGGTAAAACCTTTTTTGTTCTTTCTGAGTTTCATCATAACTTTGTCCTCCTCCTTCTTTGACATTAATAAAATTGTTAAAAAAACCTGCTAACGATACGAACAGATAGCTGCTCCTTCACCACCTTTCGGCACATCCACTCATAAACTTTATCACTTTTTTCACCATCATTTTCATGTAATTTCAAAATAATGCATCATCCGTTCCAATATTGGGAAAAAGAAGGGGAAACTTTTATTATCTTTTATTTTCAAGTAGTTGCAGAGATACTGGCATAGATGTCATGATTGGAAAATGCTTGAATGGAGATTCCCGGCTGGTGATAGTGACAAATCGGGGCAGGTGAAGTGACAATTTTTGTCAGTTTAATTCGTCCTGGGGGCGGCCTGACCGGCGGGGAAATCCTGAAACAGGTTTTCTTCCAGTTGGTGGGGAGAGATGGAGCGGGTGAATTCCTTTGGTTCACTGCCTTCCTTGAAGCATTCAAAAATAACTTTTTCAGTTTGCGGAGTGGCCAGCAGGCCGGTTTTTTCATCAATCTTGGCAAAAACAATGCCGGCAGGCACCGGAAAGGTTGATTTGGGGAAGCTCTTAAGCGCCTGGCGCATAAAATCTATCCAGATGGGACAGGCGGCCCGGGAACCGGTTTCATGCTTACCCAGGGGTTTTAAATCATCAAAGCCCACCCAGACACCGGTAGTCAGCTGCGGTGAATAGCCAATGAACCAGGCATCATAATAATCATTGGTGGTCCCGGTTTTACCGGCCAGCGGCCGTTTTAAGACCCTTGCCCGCCTGCCGGTTCCCTGCTGCACCACGCTTTCCATCAAGCTGGTCATCAGGTAGGCGGTCTGGGGAGATATTACCTGTTTTCCAAAGACTGATCCCTGTTCCCCGGCAGCTGAATCAGAATCACCGGCATCCCCGGCAACCGACAGCCCCCAAAACGGTTCATTATCTTCAAGAATCTCGCCATCACGGTTTTCTATCCGCTTGACATAAATGGGACCCGCCCGCCGGCCGCCATTATCAAAGACAGCATAAGCTCTGGTCAACTCCATCAACGAAACACCTGAAGACCCCAGAGCCAAAGTCAGATCGGCATTCAGCGGCGAAGTAATTCCCAGTTTTTTGGCATAGTTGATCACGTAATGGATGCCGATTTTCCGCAGGATTTTAATGGTCACCAGATTTCGTGAGTGAACCAGCGCCTGGCGCAGGCTGGTGGGGCCGTAGAATTTCTGCTCATAATTGCGCGGTTTCCACACCTGATCCCAATCATCGTTATTCTGGTAGATTATCGGGTTGTCAAGAAAGATGCTGGCCGGCGTCAGGCCATGATCCAGGCCCGCCGCGTAGATAATCGGTTTAAAAGCCGAGCCGGGGGAACGTCGTGATTGGATGGCCCGGTTAAATTCACTTTCTGCATAGGATTTCCCTCCCACCAGGGCGCGGACCATACCGCTTTGGGGATCAAGGGCAACCAGGGCCCCCTGGACCAGCGGTTCCTGGTCAAGTTGCAGGCGAATCCCGGCAGCCGGACCGGATTTTGTGATTGAACTGATCCTGGCCCTCACCACATCGCCAGGCCGAAAAGTTTCAGCAGGTTTTTTATTCTTGAAGGTTAACCGGGGGAAAATCGTGCCATCGGCAGCCGGTCTTTTGGCCCACTTGTAATCATCCGGCAGCATGACCGCCGATACCTGACCCAAAGACAGCGTCACTTTTAAATGTTCATCATCCACTCGTTTTACCAGGGCTTTTACCCGCTGATCAATTGTCAGAGATGAAGCCGGACCGTTTTCTTCTTCCAGTTGTTTTTCAAAATCCGCAAACCGGTCAGGGATCACGGATTCCAATGGTCCACGATATCCCTGCCGTTTATCCAGGGCCCGAAGCCCCACATCTATAGCCTTACGGGCTGCCTGCTGATCCGGCACACGAACCGTGGTATAAACCTGCAGGCCTTGACGATAGAGCATGTCATAACCATACTTCTTATCCAGGTACCGGCGGACATGCTCAGTAAAATAAGAGGTCAAGGCAAATGGGGCCGGTGGTGTATCAATATGAATTGGAGTTGCGGCTGCGGCTTCCGCCTCTGCATCGGAAATATATCCCTCAGCCACCATCCGGCCGAGAACATAGCGCTGTCGCCGGGCAGCCCTATCGGGATGGGCAATAGGGGAATAACGGTTGGGGGCCTTGGGCAATCCGGCCAGCAGGGTCATTTCCGCCAGGTTGAGATTCCTGGTTTTCTTGCCGAAATAGGTTCTGGAAGCGATTTCAACCCCATAGGCTCCATGCCCAAGATATATCTGGTTCAAATAAAGGAAAAGAATTTCATCTTTACTGAGATACTTTTCTATCCGGTAAGCCAATATCGCTTCTTTAATTTTACGCTTGTATTTCCTTTCTGGCGATAAAAGCAGGGATTTGGTCACCTGCTGGGTAATGGTACTGCCGCCCTGGACTATCCTGCCGGCGGCGATATTTTTGATCAAGGCCCGCAAAATTCCCGGAAAATCCAGTCCCTGGTGTTCGTAAAAACGGGCATCTTCACTGGCAATAAAGGCTTTTTTCAGCAGGTCCGGAATCTCTTCAACCGGAATTATCTTACGCTTCTCCAGATAGTACTGACCAATCAATTCACCGCCATCCGCGTAAATCTCGGTAATAGTGGCCGGCCGATAATCTCTCAGGGAAGTAATCCTGGGCAGATCACTGGCAAAATAAAAATAGACCCCGATTACGGTTGCCGCCGCCACAATAAGGCCGGCCAGCAAGAGGACAAAGAGAAATATAGTGATTTTTTTTAACATTCAATTACAAACTTAATATTAATTATGTAATTAGGTAATTATGGGGACAGGGTAATTATGGGGACAGGATACTTAATTATTGAAAACCATCAATAATTAAGGTCATGTCCCCACAATTAACCTGCGCCTTTTTTGGTTCCGGCTAAGCCGGCTTATCAGGATGGGCCTCAAATCTATTCAGGGGAAACCGCGGATACGTAATTATCGAGACTTTCTGACGACCATGAGATCGGCAGCTGGACGATAAA
>JAYEKE010000069.1:1964-4200 GCA_034660915.1 Pseudomonadota bacterium | reverse complement strand
CATTTTCAGAAAAGATAAAAATACTCTCACAGAGGCACAAAGTCACAGAGAACCCGAGTCATTTGCCCTCTGTGACTCCGTGTCTCTGTGAGAAATAATAAAAATTTGTCAATCTATAGACAAAGTCAAATATTTACTTACAAACTTTCACCCGTTGGGTGTTATTTCTCATTAACGTAACGCCTTTATTTTTCAAGGCTAAACGCTGATAGCTAACAGCTAAACGCTTAACTTAGGTTTAAGTGATTGATTAGGCTGAATTAAAGAGAAAGCAGCAAGGATACACACATGGCCAATAAAGAAGATGTAATAGAGGTGCAGGGTAAAGTGCTGGAAACGTTGCCTAATGCAATGTTTCGGGTAGAGATGGAAAACGGCCACCAGGTGCTTGCCCATATATCCGGGAAAATGAGGATGCATTTCATTAAAATCCTACCCGGTGATACGGTAACCATGGAATTATCTCCTTATGATCTTGCCAGGGGGAGAATTACCTACCGGGCTAAATAGCGCCTGTAGGGGTTGAACAATAGAGGGGGGACAGATAATGAAAGTCCGGGCATCAGTTAAGAAGATGTGTGACAAGTGTAAGATAGTTAAACGGCATGGCGTCGTTAGGGTGCTTTGCGTAAATCCAAAGCATAAGCAGCGCCAGGGATAAACCCGATACGAGAAGGAGTGGGAATTGGCTAGAATTGCAGGGGTAGTATTACCGAATAAGCGGATCGTCATCGCACTTACCTATGTTTATGGGATCGGCAAAAGTAAGGCTCAGATGATCCTTGAAAAAGCGCAGATAAATCCTGATATCCGTGCGGACCAGCTCCAGGACGATGAATTGGGTCAGATTCGCGAACAGATTGATAAAGATAACTATATTGAAGGTGATTTGCGCCGTGAGATAAGTGGGAATATCAAAAGACTGATGGATATTGGTTGCTACCGGGGGCTGAGGCATCGCCGTTCACTGCCGGTGAGGGGGCAAAGAACCAAAACCAATGCCAAAACCAGAAAAGGGCCGGGACGAAATCCGGTAGCTCGCAAGCGCAAATAACAGTCTCATCACCTTGGGATAAAAATAGGATAGTCTAACTGTGGGAATGTGACAACCCGGGATAGTAAGTATTAGCAGCTGATTGATAGTGAATTAGCTGGTAGCTGACAGTTGTACTGCCGGCTATCAGGTTTGTGGAGGAAAAATGGCCAAACCCAGAGGAAAAACTACAAAAGCAAAAGTGAAAAAGAATGTTCCGGTGGGAGTTGCCTGTATTCAGGCTACTTTTAATAATACTCAGGTTACTTTTACCGATGTTAACGGTAATGTAATTGCCTGGGCCAGTGCCGGGGTAGTCGGTTTTAAAGGGTCACGGAAAAGTACCCCCTTTGCTGCCCGGCAAACGGCTGAAGAAGCAGCACAGCGGGCTGTGGAGCATGGAATGCGTACCGTGGAAGTGCTGGTTAAAGGGCCGGGAGCCGGCCGTGAATCAGCAATTCGGGCGATTCAGGCTGCTGGGATGACCATAAAAGTTATTAAAGATATAACCCCTATTCCACATAACGGGTGTCGGCCACCCAAACGGAGAAGGGTCTAAAGGAGGCTGTTTTGGCAAGGTATAAAGATTCTGTTTGTCGACTTTGTCGTCGAGAAGGGATAAAACTTTTTTTAAAGGGTGATCGATGTTATACGGACAAGTGTGCCGTGGACCGGAGGGCTTATGCTCCTGGACAGCATGGTCAGCGGCGTAGCAAGTTTTCTGAATATGGTGTTCAGTTGCGGGAAAAACAGAAGGTTCGCCGGATTTATGGATTATTGGAAAAACAGTTCCGTAGTTACTTCCAGCGGGCTGACCGGCAGAAAGGGGTGACCGGCGAAAATCTTTTGATTATGGTTGAGCGACGCCTCGATAACATTGCTTATCGGTTGGGATTTACCAATACCAGAAATGAAGCCAGGCAGCTGGTTCGTCATGGTCATTTCATGGTTAATGGGGCTAAAGTAAATATCCCCTCTTTCCAGGTTAAATCCGGTGATGTAATTGAGTTGCGTGAAAAAAGTCGGAAAGTTGGTCGGATTGTCGAAGCACTTGATGCGGCCGGACGGCGGGGATTACCGGCATTCCTCGATTTGGATAAGAATAACTTTAAGGGGACAGTTACGTCTCTGCCCAAACGTGAGGATATTGCCCAGACAATCAATGAGCAGCTGATTGTAGAATTTTATTCTCGTTAAGGAATA
>JAYEKE010000069.1:0-1864 GCA_034660915.1 Pseudomonadota bacterium | reverse complement strand
GGAATACTATGAATATATCAATGAAATATAAAAATTGGCGAGATCTGATTACTCCTAAATCCTTGAAGGTTGAGCAGGAAACCCTGACTTCCGAATATGGAAAGTTTACGATTGAACCTCTGGAGATCGGTTATGGGGTCACCTTGGGGAATGCTTTGCGGCGGGTGTTGCTTTCTTCTCTGCAGGGCGCTGCCATTACTTCCCTGCATGTTGATGGCATTCAGCACGAATTTTCGACGATTCCCGGTGTGGTTGAGGACGTTACCCGGATTGTTCTTAATATGAAGGGTGTACGTTTGAAACTATTTGTTGACAAGCCAAAAACTTTGTCTCTTGATATTCGGGGAACGGATAAACAGGAAGTTACTGCCGGTGATATTATTACTGATCATAATGTGAAGATACTTAATCCCAATCATCATATTGCCACTCTTAATGAAGATGCTGGCTTGAAAATGACCATGACTGCGGAAACCGGGAAAGGATATGTTCCTGCTGGTCAAGCAGAGGAAAAGCAGAAATTTCCCCTGGGGACAATTGTTATAGATGGAGTCTTCTCACCAATTAAGAAAATGACCTATGTGGTATCCAATGCCCGGGTCGGTCAGCAGACAGACTATGACAAGTTGATCATTCAAATTTGGACGGATGGTAGTGTTACGCCTGATGATGCGTTAGCCTATGGCTCTAAAATCCTGAAGGAACAGTTGTCTGTCTTTATAAACTTTGATGAGAGTTGTGAACCTCCGGTTGAAGAAGAGATAGAGAATGAGGAGCCAAAACCAACCATTAACGAGAATCTTTATCGCAGCGTTGGTGAATTGGAATTATCGGTACGTTCAGCTAACTGCCTGAAAAATGCCAATATCAGGCTGATTGGAGAGCTGGTGCAGAAAACCGAGGCCGAGATGTTGACGACCAAGAACTTTGGCCGCAAATCCCTGAATGAAATCAAGGATATTCTCAGCCAGATGGGTTTGTCATTGGGGGTGAAGGTTACCGATTTTGATCCTGAAAATGCCGAGATGATTAAAAAAGTAATGATCGACGATTATGAAGAATAAGAATATGTAACTGTTCAGCCGCTGTTACTGATTTTAATCAAGCGGCTTCGCCAGTAGATAAAGGGAGAAAAAGGGGATGCGACATCAAGTTGTAGGCAGGAGGCTGGGATATGGACCCAGCCATCAGAAAGCGATGATGCGGTCATTGGCTGGATCATTAATCAAATATGAAACCATTGAAACGACTTTGCCCCGGGCCAAGGAGCTGCGAAGACTTTCCGATCGGCTCGTGACTTTGGGTAAGAAAAACAGCTTGCATGCCCGCCGTCAGGCATTTAAATTGTTGAATGACCATGTATTGGTCAAAAAGTTATTTGATGAAATTGCCCCCCGATTCCAGGATCGTCCCGGAGGGTATACAAGGGTGATCAAGTCGCGGTTTCGTGCTGGTGATAATGCGTCCATGTCGGTGGTGACTTTTAGCACCCGCGAGACAGTTAAAAAAGAGAAACCTGTGGTTGAAAAAAGGTCTTCCATTTCAGCAGAAGTGAAGCAGGGAGTTGAGGCTGATATCGCCGCCGGAATTGAAGAAACGAAGGCGGTTGAAGCGAATGCCGCGGAGGCTGAAACCGAGGAGGTTCAGGAAACAGTTGAGGCTGAAAGCGCGGAGCCGGAAGCTGTGGTTGTTGAAGACGTAAAGGTTAAGGAAGCTGAGCCCAAAGACTAAAAAAATAATTGGTTATTGTTATCTGAAAAGCATGGTCATTATGGCCATGCTTTTTTAGTTTGTCCTGAATTAAGCGATCAGCTTTTAGCGCTTAGCTATTAGCTCAATGATTACAAGATGTTTAATATTATAC
>JAYEKE010000068.1 GCA_034660915.1 Pseudomonadota bacterium | reverse complement strand
GTTGGAATTCCTTCGGTTATACAAACTACCAGGTCAACCCCGGCATCAGCCGCCTCCATGATTGCATCGGCAGCAAAAGGGGGCGGAACAAAAATCAGCGATACATTGGCACCGGTTGTCAGCACCGCATCTTCGACGGTATTAAACACCGGAATCCCATCTATCTCCTGGCCGCCCTTGCCGGGAGTCACACCGGCAACCATCTTGGTCCCATAGGCAACACACTGGCGGGCATGAAACATCCCTTCCTGACCGGTTATCCCCTGAACCAGGATTTTAGAATCTTTATTGACTAAAATAGACATAATTCCTCCTGCTAAACTTTCACGGCTACCTTGAAAAATGGCCTCATGTCATCCTCAATGAGTTTTTGTCTCATTCAGTTTTACTGGATGGCCGCCACTACTTTCTGGGCCGCATCAGCCAGTCCACGTCCGATAATCATGTCAATACCGGATTCTTCCAGAATTTTCGCTGCTTCTTCGGCATTGGTTCCTTCAAGGCGAACCACCAGGGGCACATTAACATCCACCAGTTTAGTCGCTTCGATAATGCCATTGGCAATCCGGTCACAACGAACAATGCCACCGAAAATATTGATCAATACCGCTTTAACATTAGGATCTGAGAGAATGATGCGAAAAGCGTTGGCTACCCCTTCGGCATTGGCACCGCCCCCAACATCGAGGAAGTTTGCCGGTTCCCCACCTGAAAGTTTGATAATATCCATGGTTGCCATGGCCAGCCCGGCGCCATTCACCATACAGCCAACGTTTCCATCCAGTTTTATGTAGTTAAGACCAAATTTCGAGGCTTCAATCTCCAAAGGTTCCTCTTCCGATAAATCCCTCAATTCCGGCCAGGAATCTTTATGGCGGTACAAGGCGTTGTCATCAAAATTTATTTTGGCATCGAGAGCCAGAATACGACCGTCACCGGTTGACACCAGGGGATTAATTTCCATCAACGAACAGTCATTAACCTCAAAAGCTTTATAGAGGTTCATGAACATCCGGGATGCCGGGCGAACCAGCTTTGCATCAAGCCCCAGCTTATAGGCAACTTTAGCCGCTTGAAAAGGACGGAGCCCCAATGCCGGGTGGACATACTCCTTGATAATCTTTTCCGGGGTTTCAGCTGCCACCTTTTCGATTTCCATCCCCCCTTCGGTGCTGGCCATCAGTACCGGACAATTGGTAGCCCGATCAATAACAATCCCGAAATAATATTCCTTCAGGATATCCATCCCTTCTTCCACAAGCAGTCTTTTTACTTCTTTGCCTTCCGGGCCGGTCTGATGGGTAACCAGCTGCATACCCATGATCTGTCTGGCTGTCTCATAGGCTTCGTCAGGACCATCAACCACCTTAACCCCGCCGCCTTTACCACGGCCGCCGGCATGAATCTGGGCCTTGACCACCACGGTCCCGCCACCAAGATCTTCAGCGGCCTTTTTTGCCTCTGCGGCATCAAAGATGGCAAAGCCTTTGGGAACTTCAACCCCATAATCACGCAGGAGCGCCTTCGCCTGGTATTCATGAATTTTCATAATACCTCCTTGCTACTTCACTATAAATGACTGATTGGTTTTTTAAGGACATGTTAAAAAAAATAAAATATTGATAAAAAAGGCGGGGAACTTCCCCCCGGCTCCTTCATCACAAAGCCATGAGCCAAAACAACCGGGAATCGTTTTCCCGGATCACGCAGCCCTTCTCTAGGCACGCATACCACCATGGTAATGGGTGGTCAACTGTTTTTCCATAATTTCTTCAGGGGTGTAATTAGGCAGTACCAGGGGGGAAACCAGTTCGGTTTCGATACCGGCATCTGCCATTTCTTTATGATAAGTTTCCACGTGATCCATATTGATCTGATCCAGGGAACCGGAAAAGCCTTTTGCATACTCTGCCGCGTTTTTTCCGGCCCGACGGCCAAATACGGTTATATCAAGCAGGGAATTCCCCATCAGGCGATTTTCCCCATGCACGCCCCCGGATGCCTCACCGGCCACAAACAGACCTTCAACATTGGTGGCACTATTGTCCTTAATGGCCAAACCCCCATTTTGATAATGCAATGTGGGATAAACCAGCATCGGCACTTTACTGATATCAATTCCATAACGCATAAACTGGATATGTTTTGCCGGTAGTTCCTTTTTAACTGTGCCCGGTCCTTCCAGATCATCAATCATGGGCGAATCAAGCCAGACACCTACCCGTCCGGTTGGAGTTACAACACCATTGTTCCGTTCAAGGCATTCTTGGATGATACAGGAGGATTCAACATCCCGGGGTTCACGCTCGAAGACAAACTGTTGCCCTTCACAGTTGAGTAAATTAGCTCCCAGACCCCGAACTTTCTCGGTAATCAATAAACCAATATTCTGTTCCGGAAAAGCTGCCCCGGTAGGATGATACTGGGTTGAATGCATGAAGGACAGGGGAACACCGGCCCGGTAGCCGATAACCAGACCATCGGCAGTAGCACCATAATGATTGGTGGTGGCAAAGCCTTGAATATGCAGCCGACCATAACCGCCGGTAGCAATGATGGTGGCTTTCGCTTTGACGACAAAATACTCTTCGGTCTCCATATTGAAGAACAAGGCGCCGGCTGCACGGCCCTGGCTGTCCTTGAGAATTTCAATTGCTGAGGAAAATTCAAGCACGGTAATATCTTCAGCCCGGTTCCGGGCTTCATCCTTCAGTACCCGCATAATCGCTGATCCGGTCATATCCCCGGATGAATGCATCCGTTTACGACAGGTACCGCCGCCATGCCGTACCCGCATCCGGCCATCCGGGTCTTTATCAAACATCAATCCCAGACTTTCAAGCCACTCAATCACCAGGGGCGCGTCATGAGTTAAAGCCGCAACCAGTTCCGGAGTATTGGTAAAATGGCCGCCGCCGATCACATCAAGATAATGGTAATACGGCGAATCCACTTCCTGGCTTGCTCCCTGGATCCCACCTTCCGCCATTACCGTGTTGGCATCACCATGGCGCAGCTTGGTTGCCAGGATCACCTTGGAACCATTCTCCTGGGCCAAAAGCGCGGCCGAAGTACCGGCACCGCCACCGCCGATAACCAGGACGTCCGTTTCAAAAGCAATGAGCTTTTCCAGCTCAGCATTATCAACCAGCAGCCGGGCTTTTGCTTCAAGAACTTCAACAAATCTATCCGGATAAACTTCACCTTTGCTGGGACCAACTTTGACCGCCTGCCTTCCCGCTTCATTGTAATCCGGATGAAATTTATTCAATACCTCCTGACGACCGTCCAGGGTCAGAGGTTCAAAACTAACTCCTTGTTTAACGCGGGCGACCCGTTCAGGGCGGCTGGCCTCAACTTTTTTAATCAATTCCAGCATTTCAGGTGTGTAACCCATGATCACTATCCTCCAGTTGGGATTTTTAATAAATCCACCGATAAATTCAATTAGCTCTATAGAAAAGTTTTATCCTGAGGTTCCCAGCCCTCGCTATCCTGGGGCTCCATTTTCCGTTCAATATAGAGCTTTCTCAAGGTTTCCTCATCACTTTCAACCAGGTTTTTCAGCATTTCATCATATTTGCCCGCTTGAACATCGGCTACCCGTTGCTGCAAATGTTCGGCCTTTGGAACCTGATACCTGGCATAGAGCCGTCGACAGAGCTGAGCCAGATGAAAATGCTGAATCTGGGCCGGACAACGGGCTGAACAAAGTCCGCATTGGATACAATCGAACGAGAGCCGCGCGACCTTGGCAACATCACCGCGCATGGCCGCATTGACATACTCCATCACCTCAATATCCATCGGACAGGATTTGGTGCAGGTATTACAGGCCACGCACTTCATCACCTCCGGATATAGTCTCATGATGGTTTCTGCCGAGTCATCAACCTCTTCAAGTTTGTATGGGGCTCGGTTGGCCGGGAAGAACGGTACCTGGGTCAGATACATATTTTCCTGGACTACTGTCTGGCAGGCAAGACAGAAATGAAGATGATAATCCCCCAAAATTCGGTAAACTGTCGGACAGGCACCACAGATACCGCCCCGACAACCGCAGGAACGGATAAATTGGTATCCGGCATATTCCAGGGATTTCTGAATTGTCAGGGTCTCAGGTACCAGATAACGCTTGCCCATGATAAAAATCGGGACGAGCCTGGTGCCCTCGGGCAGAATGGTCCGATCACCGGTTGCCACCTTGAATTCTTTTTTCTGTGCCTCACTCATGAAACTGTCCTCCTCAAGAAAAACAGATGGTTACAACTAAAATGTTGTAACTTACTTTAAA
>JAYEKE010000067.1 GCA_034660915.1 Pseudomonadota bacterium | reverse complement strand
CCGTCCATGGCCTGCCTGTGCGTGCCGCACGCAGACAGGCCGGCTTCCGAGGCGTCCGCCGCGAATCACATCGTGTGATTCGTTCGGCGGCCAATACCGCCTGCCTGTCGGCAGACAGGCTATGAGCCAAGCCCGAACATCCTGCTAATATATCCCTGGCAATGCAAGTCAGGAAGTTGAGAATATATGTTAATGGATAATCCATGCAAAAGCTGAATGAAGAGTACCTGCATAAACTGTATGAACTGATATCATCCAGCCCTTTTCCACACCATATGCGGATGAAGTTGATTTCTATTTCCTGGGATCAGGCAATGGTGGAGCTTGAAATGGGAAACTGCCACCTGCAGCCCTATGGTATTGCTCATGGCGGGGTGCTGGCGACGCTCATTGATACAGCAACCTTCTGGGCTGCTTTTGCCAGGCTGCCGGAGGATGCCGGCCTGGTAAATGTGGATCTCAAGCTCAACTACCTGAAACCGGTGCAGTCCGGTTTGTTGACCGCTGAGGGCCAATGCCTCCGGCCGGGGAAGACCATCAGCTATGCTGAGGCCAGGGTGGTGGATGCCCAGGGAGACCTGGTGGCCCACGGGGCCTCAACGCTGATGGCCCTGCCGGGAAAAGGTTTTAAAAAACTGGATCTCCCGAAGTTTCTGGATTCATAGCCCGGCAGTCAATGTTCAATCAAGCATTTTTCCGATGTCATCAGGTGAGAGAACTTTGCCGCTGGCCTTGACCTGATCATCTATGACGATGGCCGGAGTTATCATCACCCCGAATGTGACGATTTCATTAAGATCGGTTACTTTTTCCAACTCATAATCAATCCCAAGGTTTTTCGCTGCAGATTCCGCATTTTCTGCCAGCTGCTGACATTTTTTGCAGCCGGTGCCTAAAATTTTGATCTTTTTCATTTTCTCCTCCTGTTTTTATATTTTTAGTTCTACCTTTTCCCATTCCACTTCGGCTGTCTTGCAAAATGAGAATTTTTTGCCGCCTAAAAAAATGTTCCATATAACATCCCGGTGATGGTGGACATGACCACCACCAGCGAGACAAAAACAACCGTTTTTCTGGTTCCCATGGCACTGCGGATAACCAGCATGTTGGGCAGGGACAACGCCGGCCCCGCCAGAAGCAGGGCGAGAGCCGGTCCCTTGCCCATGCCGTTGCCGATCAGCCCCTGTAAAATCGGGACTTCAGTCAGGGTGGCGAAATACATGAAAGCACCGGCAAAGGAAGCAACGAAATTTGCCGATAAAGAGTTGCCTCCCACCGCCTGGTTTACCCAGGTTGAAGGAATTAATCCTTCATGTCCCGGGCGACCAAGCAGGGCGCCGGCAATGGCTACTCCAAAAAAAAGTAATGGCAGAATTTGCTTGGTGAAGCCCCATGTCTGGCCGAACCATTCTCCGGTTTCATCCTGTCGTTTGCTGGTGACCAGGGAGAGGGCAACTATTCCGATGATGAAGGGAATAAGCGGCCGGTGAGGAAAAATAAAAGCTGCGGCAATTACCGGGAAAGCAGCCAGGATTATTTGTCGGCGGCTGATTTTGAACCAGAGAGTCAGCATGATGCCCAGGGCCAGGGAAAAACCGGCGGTTATCAGCCATTTATGGGTGTAGATAGCCGGCCAGATCCCGGATGAAGAGGTTGGCTTTCCCCAGTTGGCAAATACCAGGATGCCGATCATGGAGGCGAAAAAAAGCCCGTTCTGCCATAATGGTCGTTTGATTTCAGGTTCGGGTAAAGTCATTTGCAGGCTGGCTTTTTCCAGCTCTTCGCGGCGAAAAATAAAGTGCATTGCCAGGCCGATAATAATGCTGAAGAGGATGGCCCCCAAAGCCCGGGCTATTCCCAGCTGGTATCCTAATACCCGGGCGGTCAAAATGATAGATAAGACATTGATTGCCGGACCGGCATAGAGAAAGGCGCTGGCTGGTCCCAGGCCGGCACCCATGCGGTAGATGCCGACAAAAAGCGGCAAAACCGTACAGGAACAGACTGCCAGCACGCTGCCGGAAACGGAGGCGACCCCGTAGGCCAGTATCTTGTTGGCCCGGGCTCCCAGATATTTCATTACCGATTCCTGGCTGAGAAAAACGGCGATGGCACCGGCAATGAAAAAAGCCGGTATCAGGCAAAGGAGAACATGTTCCCGGGCATACCATTTAAGCAGGTAAAAGGATTCAAGGATGGCCCGGTCAAAGGTGGAATTCCCTACCGGCAGGCAGAAACAGGCCAGAAACACGGCAATAATGATGGCCAGTGGCTTCCATTCGTTTTTCCAGTTCATGAAACAGCTCCTGAAATAATCGACCAGCTTTTATTAAAAATGACTATTTGGTTTATTAGGCAAATAGTTGGCAAAAAAAAGAGTCTACGATCTATTAGTCGGGAAATTAATAACCGACTGCGTTGTCGCGACCTGGACGCAGTTGGAAAAATCCAGAATGCAGGGGGTTTTTAAAGAATAAAAAACCTGTAGTCCACGTTTTTCATCCTTGACTATGCCGGCATTGCGCAAAACCGACAAGTGCCGCGAAACTGTTGAGGTGTCGGCACCGACCATTTCCGTCAGTTCGCAGACACATCTTTCTCCCTTTCCCAGCTCTTCCGCAATAAAAAGCCTGGTGGGATGTCCCAGAGCTTTGAAAACGGTGGCCCGGTGTTTCAGCTCAGGATCGTTGACAATCATATTCTCTATACCGGATGAAAATGTTTCAGCTTGAAAGTTAGAACCTATTTGGCAAAATACGCAATTAAGAGAAGATTGTCAAGGTTATTTTTCCAGTTCTAGTCCTTAAAGACGATAATATTGGGCTGCCAGAGAGCTATTTTGATCCTTTTCTGTTCATAAAGGTTGTGTCTGCTCAAAATATAGAGTGGAAATTTCAACTCGAAATCATAGTCATCGCTACTGCTGCCGTCAACCTTGACAAAGAGGAGGGCGCTTTCCGGATAGAGGATTATGTCCTTGATGATTCCCTCATACACATTATCAGCCAGCTCGGCTTTGACCGGGTAGGTGGGGTTGATGATTTTGATATCCTGGGGTCTGATGCACAGGTTTATTATGCCGTAAAGTTCGGTTTCGCTGGTGAAAACTATGTTTATTCCCCGACTTTTGATGCTGTAGATGCCGGCTGTTTTTTTATGCACCTCGCCGGAGAAGAAATTCCGGTAATTTAAAAACCCGGCTATTTTTTTGGTTGCCGGCCTTTCGAACAGGGTTTGTGCCTTTGCAACCTGCCGGATGCCGCCGTCGATCATGACCCCGATCTGTTCAGCCATGCTGTAGGCTTCCTCAAAGTTGTGGGTGACATGAATGACAGGTATTTTGACGTTTTTTAAAATTTTTTTTAATTCAGACCATAATCTTTTTTTGGTTCCCTCATCGACGGCGGAAAATGGTTCATCCAGCAAAAGCAGTGCCGGTTTGGTTGCCAAGGCTCGGGCCAGGGCAACTTTCTGTTTTTCACCGCCGGAAAGATGCGTTGTTTTGCGGTTCTTAAGATGATTAATATTGAAAAGGGCTAAGAGTGCTGTCGCTCTTTCCTTTATTTCCGTTTCCGGAAAATTTCTCATTCGCATGCCGAAGTTGATATTTTCCTGAACATCCAGGTGGGGAAACAGGGCACAGTTTTGCGGCAGATAGCCGATATTCCTTTTTTCGACGGCGAGATTGGCGATGTTTTTGCCATTAAGAAGTATTTCCCCGGTTTTAACCTGGTTGATTCCCAGGATGCATTTCAGTAGGGTTGACTTGCCGGCGCCGGTTGGTCCCAAAAGGACGAAATAGGTTTTGTCGGTAATAGTCAGATTAATTTTTGTAAATTGAAATTGATCAACGGCATAGCTGAGATTTCTGATTTCCAGGCTCATGCTGCAAGTCTCCTGGTGCCGTAGAGCAAGCTTAAGGAAACCGCCACCAGAATCAGGATGAAGATAGCGGCGCCGTGAATGTCGGCCGATTCAAAGCTGAGGAAAATAGCCGTGGGAATGGTTTCGGTTTTCATGGTGGTAGCGCCGGCAATGGTGATCGTGGCTCCAAACTCACCCACGGCCCGGGCCCAGACCAGCAGAAAGGCCGACAGGATTCCCTTGCCAGCCAGCGGCAGGGTAACTTTTTGAAAAGTTTTGAATCGCGTGCAGCCTAAAGTCCGGGCGATGTTTTCAAACTCCGGATCAATGGCTTCAAAGGCTAGCTTTATCTGCCTGATTCCCAGGCCGATGATGACGAAAAACTGGGCCACCATGATGCCTTTAACCCCGAAAACAATCCCCCCCGCCAGGTTCTCGATTATGTGCCCGATATCAGTATTTAAAAAAATGAGGACCATGGCCCCCAAGGCAATGGGGGACAGGACCAGCGGCAGGTCCAGCAAGGTGTCGACCAGGCTCTGGAAGCGGAAATGATATCTGGAGAGATAATAGCCGATGGGGATGGAGAAAATTGTTGCCGCCGATGAGGAGGCTGTAGCGGTCAATAAGGACAATTTTACCGCGAACCGGATTTCGTTGAAGTTTAGCTGGCGGATCGATTGAGAGACAAGAAATTCTTTGATGATGGCGCAGAGAAAGAGAACCAGGATCGCCACCAGCAGCCAGGTCGTGAATTTCAACGTCAAATTGAAGATTTTATTGCTCATGGCGGTTGGCTTTGTTTTTTCCAGTTAACGGCTGTTGTTAACGTTTTTGGATGAGCTGGAGATATTTTCCCGGCAGGATGCACTCTCCGCCGATGGTGGCGTGTTCAGTAAACGATAACGCAATGGCTTTGTCCGCCACGTAGCCCCATTTCTGATAGATTTGTTTTCCTTTTTCCGAAATGACGAAATCAATGAATTTCTGTGATTCGTCTTTATCTTGGGCGTAAACAGGAATAGTAATGGGGATATAGGATATCCTGGGGAGACATTCCGGTTCTAACGGGATAAAATCCATTTTGTCCGGGTTCCAGAAATGCAAAACCCGCCAGCCTATAATGGCATCAACTTTGTTCAAGGCTGCCAGATTGGCGGTTTTGGAACAACTGCCGCCATAAACCACCACATTTTTCATTACCTGTTCGAGCTGGTGATTTTTTTCCAGCAGCTCGAGGGCATATAATCCCATACAAACGGTGTCCGGGTTGCCGATTCCCACCTTCATGCCGCTATTGCCTAAACCCTGAAGAGTTCTAATTCCTTTTGGATTTCCCTTCGGGGTAATGATGGTGGGGATGAGATAGCATACCTGTCGGGTGGAGTCAGGGAAAATCAGGTTTTTATTCCTGGCTTTGATGATGTAATCGGGGGAGCCCGGCAGGTAAATATCGCCCTTTCTGGTCAATTCAATCTGCGACAGCAAGGTTCCCCCGCTGCCGTAAAGCAAATATACCTTGATGCCGGTTTCCTGTTCATAGAGGTCGGCGATTTCCTTCATGGGGGGTCTGTTGGCGGAGCCGCACATGATGAGGAGGCTTTTCTCACTTGTTTCCCGGGAGCAGGCAAAAAAAATCAACGATAAAAGTAAAAGAACAAGCAGCTTCCTCATTGGTTCACCCCTCCACATTAACGTATAATATATCTTCTTTATGCCGCTTGATAATGTGAGGTATGCCAAGTTCTTTTCGTATTTTAATAATATTTGCCTTGTATTTGGTCGAGAAAATGAGCGGGTGCGATGGTTTCCCGGCTGAAACCGGAATGATAATCCCCTTTTTCTCAGTTTCTGCTTCTTTGATGGCGGCTGTAAGTCGCAGAAATGTATCCTGGGTGATGGGTTTGTTGAGAAAAGAGAACATGAAAAAGCTGTCGCTTTCATCGAGACAGGCGATGCCTGCTTTCAGCGACGTAACAATGGGATGCTCTTTTTTCTCCGTTTCAATGACCAGTAGATTCTGATGGTCAAATTCACGCAGGCATGGTTCCGTTTCCCGGCTGTAGACCACGATTGTTTTGTTGAACAGCATAGCTGATCTATTGATCGTGGTGATACTTTCTCTCCTTGTGTGACGATCACACTGCTTCGCTGCTAAAACTATCAGGGCCGGCTTCTGCTGTGCCGTATTTCGGGGCAGTGGGGAAAGCATCGCTACCGGCTGGTAATCCCTGGTGATGATAATATCCTCTTCCAGCTCAGCGATGATTTTGAGCAGGTTATGTTTGGCAGTAGTTATGTTAATGACCTTTTTCATCGATGCAGATCGTTTTAGTGGGCACAGGGACAGTAGCGTTGTAATTTGTGGATGGCGGCCATCCCGGCTATGGTTACTCCGTAAAAAACAACAGGTTTGTCGTGGATAAACCGGTCTGCGGTGGCGTTGACACTGGTGGATCCGGTGGCCAGGATGATATCTCCCCAGGACAATACCTCCTCCGTTTTTTCAGGTCCCTCAATGGTCAGGCCGAATTTTTCCCCGCCCTGGTTGTCTTCGTCAAGGTCAATGACCCTGAGCTCGAAAGAATTCTTAAGTTTGTCTATCATGGCGGGCTGGAAACCAATAAAAGCGATTTTTGGTTTTCCATAGTGTTGTTTGATATAGCCGGGCAACTGGGACGCGCAGATGCCGGGTTCCTGATCCCGGCAATGAATTGTGTTTGAGATCTGGTCATAATGTCGCATGATGGCATTGAGCCCGGCGATATACATCGCCCGTTGAAAGTTATTTTTCAGGGGCAGGGTGAGAAGCTCCCTGACCGAGCCGGTAAATTCACCCGGCATGTCAGTATAAGCCTGTCCTTTGGTCTGCTTGAACACAGCCTCAACCATAACTTCCCTGCCCTTGAGCAATGGGAAGTCCTGGCGCTCCGGATCACCGATAGCCTCTTCAGGGGTAAGAGTCCTGGCGGAAATAACCTTGATTGTTTCGTCTATAATTCGGTGTTGATCTATAAGTTCTTGCAGAAATTTCCTGGAATCCTGGTAAAAATCCATCTTAGGCCTCCTGTAGTTGCATTTTTATGGTCACTATAATGCAATAAAACTCATGTTTTGTCAACGGTTATTGTGTCTCTGGTGACTGGCAGTGAACAAAACTGAAGATTATTTTGGCTTTTCATTAAACTGGTAATCATCTATACGGGTTAGTAAAAGTTATTTTTGGTAATTATAGGTAATTATTAGGCTTGAATTTAGCTTTATTGAATGCTATGTAGCACCATCATATAAGTCAAAGTGAGAGGTTTGCCGAGACACGTTGGAAGCTGGAGGGATGTGCGGTGAAAAAATGGAAAGAGTTCTTTGAGAGAGGATGGCATGAAAAATTTGAAAAAATGGGTGCCGAAGGGATTAGGTTGTATTGCGATTTGGGTTATCACTTTTTTCCTGGGGATTTTTCCTGTCCTGGCAGAATCACAAAAGCTGTCATTCGGCCTGGAGACCCGGTTCCGGTTTGAGTCTCAGAATAACTTCAACCTCAAATATTACGGTCCTCAGCCGCCAAAAGGTGATGCTACTGACGGTTTTCTCTTAAGCAGGGTTCGTGCCGGTTTTGACTACCGGCCGAATGAAACCCTGCACCTTACCCTGTGGGTTCAGGATGCGCGGATATGGGGGAGTGGATTTCACGACCGTGATTTTTATTCGGGCTTGGTTAATATGGAACACAACCCCAATGAGGACCGGTGTGAACTTTGGGAAACGTATCTGGAAATCAAAAATCCCTTTACCCTGCCCCTGGTTCTCAAGGCGGGAAGACAGCGACTGTTCTACGGGGACAAACGGGTATTCGGTCCCGGTGCCTGGGGGAATTCGGGAAAGTGGATTTGGGACGTGGTCAAACTTACCTATCCTTTCAAAAAAGGTTTTGTCGATGTTTTTTACGGCAGGACCATGGTCCATGAGCCCATCCAGTTCAGTTTTAATCATCGGCATTTTTATGAATCACTTGGCACCTATGGTCATTTCACCCTGCCTGAGAATTTCCTGGGTCTTTGTATTGAACCCTTTTCAATGACGAAACGGGATACCCACAGACAATATGTTGATGAAGGTGGGAAGAAAGGTAACCTGGACGCGGCTTATGTGGGGATGAGAATATTTGTCAAAGATCTGCGGGGATTTGATCTGGATGCCACCTATATTCGTGAGTTCGGCGATTTCTCTTCTGATACTATTCGAGCGTATGGTTATCATCTTCTCGCGGCCTATAATGTTGCTTCATGTCCCTACCATCCGCGGCTCAGCCTCGAATATTCGCTAGGTTCCGGAGATCATGATCCAAATGATTCCAGGCATGAGACCTTTGATGGGGCTTTCGGCGCCCGGGACAAAATGTACGGGCGGATGAATCTTTTCCGCTGGCAGAATATCAGGGATGCCCAGATCAATCTTGAACTGCGCCCTAAGAAATGGATGTATTGCAAGGCGGAATTTCATCAGTTCTGGCTGGATGATGATAAGGATGGCTGGTCATTAAATCGAAAGTTTTATCGTGATAAGACGGGGAATTCCGGAAATGAAGTGGGAAAGGAATTTGACTTTATCGGCCGGTTCGATTTTCTCAAAGGGCACCAGATACAGGTGGGATACGGTCATTTCTGGCCGGATGAATTTGCCGAAAAGCAGGCTTCAAGCAAGCAGGCTGATTGGGTTTTCTTCCAGTGGCAATATAAATTTTCATGGGGAATTTTGTAAAAAGTATAATGTGAAAAAATGAGGAGTATAGTGAAATGATGAAAAGGTTGGGAAGGTTTTTTCTTTCTGTAGCAATGGTCTTGATCCTTGTTTCTTTTGTTCTGGTTCCATCTTCGGTGGAGGCTCATGGCAAGCCGGCTGCTGTTTATGGCCAAGGGGAATCGGCTTTGGTGGTGGCCACCGGCAGTCCCGGGGCGTTGGGGCTGGTCAAAGCATTGTCAGCTCCCTTTTGTTTGGAGAATAACTGCCGGTTGATCTGGTTTAAAAAGGGGAGTGGTGCTTCTCTTGCCTTTATGAAAGCGGGAAAATGTGACGTTATCATGGTTCATGCTCCGGCGGTGGAGAAAAAGGCGGTTGCAGAGGGCTGGGCAGTTAATCGAACTGTTTTTGGGGCCAATGAGTTTTTTATTGTCGGACCGAAATCCGATCCGGCCGGGATTGAAAAAGCGAAAACAGCCAAAGAAGCATACACCATGATTGCCGGAACCGGGGCCAAATTTTTTTCCCGGGGAGACAATTCCGGTACCAATAAGCGGGAACTAAAGATTTGGTATTTGGCCGGAATTAAACCGGCCGGTAGCTGGTATATCATAACCCATGCCTTTATGGGTCCGACCCTGATGCGTGCCGATAAGGAAATGGGTTATTTTATGACCGACAACAGCACCTATTACGTGAAAAACTCCAAGTTGAAGCATGTGTTGCCATTATTCAAAGGAGATCCTCTGCTTGTCAACGTTTATCATGCCCTGATGCCGAATCCGGAAAAATATCCCGGAAGAAATACGAAACTGGCACAGCGGTTTATCAGTTTTGTCGCTTCCGAAGAAGGACAGACAATTATCAGAACGTACGGGGTGAAAAAATACGGCCGTCCGCTCTATCAGGATGCCGAGACCGCGAAAAAATTGGAGAATTAGTGCCTTACAGGTTATTTTCTTGTTTGAAAAATAAGAAAATGTTCTGATAAGTGCACTTACTTGCGGGCGTAGCCCGCGTTAGGTTTAATTTGATGTTGTCATGTTTGAATGATATATGATGAAGATATTTTGACGGGAGGTTCTGATGTTTTTACTGAAAAAAAGTTTTTATTTTATTTTTATTTGTTTTCTGGGTGTTTTTCTTGTCCTGCCGGTTGCAGCTGTTGCCCAGCCGGCCGGTAAACTGATTATCTTTCATGCTGGCAGTTTGACGGTTCCCATGGTATCCATTGAGCGGGCGTTTGAATCCCGTTACCCCCAGGTTGATGTCCTGCGGGAAGCCGCCGGCAGTCAGAAATGCGCCCGCAAGATTTCTGAGCTGAAAAAACCGTGTGATATCATGGCTTCAGCGGACTATAAGGTGATTGACAAATTACTGGTTCCGGAATTTGCCACCTGGAACATCAGGTTTGCCAGCAATCGGATGGTCCTCTGTTATACTGATACCAGTGCTTATGCCGGGCGGATCTCTCCGGCCAACTGGTATAAGATTATTGACCGTCCGGATGCGTCCTGGGGACATGCTGATCCCAACGTCGACCCCTGCGGCTATCGCTCCCTGATGGTTTTGCAGTTGGCGGAGGATTACTACCGGAAACCGGGGTTGGCAAATCGTTTACTGAAAAATCGTCCTTTGGTAAACATCCGGCCAAAATCCGTTGAGCTGATCTCACTGCTGCAGACTGGAAATATGGATTATGCCTGGGAATATCGGTCGGTGGCCATACAGCATGGCTTGCGTTATCTTGAATTACCGGCTGCTGTCAACCTGGGAGACTACCGGCATGACAATGACTACCGGCAGGCCGTGGTGACCGTAACCGGCAAAAAGCCCGGAACCACCATGGACATCAGGGGCAAGTCGATTACCTATGGAGTTACCATGATTAATAATGCTCCCAACCGTGAGGCGGCCGAAGCGTTCATGGCCTTTTTCCTGAGTCCCGAGGGAGGCTTGCAGATTCTCAAAACCGCTGGCCAGCCGCCTCTTGATCCGCCCCGGGTTGCCGGTCAGGATGATTTTAAACAACTTACCCCGGCATTGAAAAAACTGGTGACTGTCGGACAATAGGACGGAAATAACAGGAATTTTCTGACTTGTATTGCCAGAGATATATTATGGGATATTCGGGCTTGGTTCATAGCGGTATTGGCCGCCGAACGAATCACATGATGTGATTCGTTCGGCGGACGCCTCGGAAGCCGGCCATGGACGGCCGGCGAGAATGAGCGAGAACCATGCCGGAACATCCCGATAAATTTTTTCCAGTTGTTTTTATAGTAACTAAGAAAGTTGAGTAATAACAGGAAGATGTCATGAATGATCCACTGGAATTATTAATCAACCGCTACGGTTTTGATCCCGCATCCATCAGGGAGATAGTCAGCGGCAGCAAATATTGCGCTGTTGTTTTAGATGATGGCCACCTGGGAGTCTGCGCGACCCTCGGCAACCTGGTGGAAACCGAGCCTCGATCGTTGAGTAATCCGGACCTGGGAAAAAACAGCCACCGGATTGTTATCAATGCCTATTTCAATGCCCGGCTGAATCCGAAAGCCGACTGTATTAATAATAAGGATATTCTGGACATAGCTGATTTCCGTGAATACGACTCGCCGGTGATGATCGGACTTTTTAAACCGGTAGTCAAGAGGCTAAAGGAAATTGATGTCCGCCTGGCAATTTTCGATCCCCGGCATGATCCGGAGGAGAATGAAGGTCTGCTGCCCGAGCAGCTGCAGGAAGAATACCTGCGGCAGGCGGACGCGGTGATTCTTTCGGCTACGACCATTTTTAACCGGTCTTTCAGCCAGGTAGTTGCCAAAACGAAAGATTCCTGCGATATTTTTGTTCTTGGACCGTCCACTCCACTGGCTGCTGAGTTGTTTCAACATCACAATGTTCGCGCCCTGTTCGGGACGGTTTTTGAACCCGATGATCAGCGGGTGCTTGAGGTTATCAAAGCCGGGAAGGGGACCAGGAGTTTCATCAAGTTTGCCAGTAAGTCGGTTTTGGAAAAATAGGGAGAGGCACTATTTTTTCTGCCAGAATTTTCCGGCCATTTCTGCGGTCTGCTCCGGGGAGCTGAAAGTTGCCATATCTCCCAGCATGACTTCAAAGCCGGTATGGTCGTTTCTGGACCATTGGTCAAAATTTGACCTCACCAGGATTCTGAGTCGCATTTCGAGCCGGCTGTTTTCCTGCTCAACGGCTGACAGCCCCAGGTTATAGCCGTTGTGGTTAAGACTTCGATAAAATTTCTGGGTGTTGATGACCCCGGCAGCCAGATCGTGCCAGTGGTTTTCATTCATTTCCTGCAGGGAAACCACGCCGGGCAGGATGGCCCAGATTTCATAAAAACCTTCGGGGGCAAAAGCCGCCAGCCAATGCCAGTCTCCGGTCCGGCCTATCAGCCTGTTTGCGTCTTCCTGTTCGTGGACGAGATAATCCGAAAAAAGCAGGTGGCCGGTTTTTGCATAATAATCCGCAGTACATTGTTTAAGAAATTTGGAAATATTAGCGGGAATCCGGTCCGCGTGGACCTGGAGATGGGGATGGATCAGCGATCCGCCTGCTGAAGGCAGGTGGTTCTGGGTGATGGCCAGGTAAACCGCTTCATTGTCAGTTGCCTGAACCTTTTTGAGGTAATGGCTGCAGTTGATAAAACAGTCAGCATAGGACTTTGGGGAAGCGGTGCCGATTTCCACAAAGTGATGGTTGTCGAAGACGCTGACGGCGGAATACCGGCCATAGGGAAAAAGGTTGGGGAAAAGAACCGCTTCGCCGTATTCAAGTCGTGGAGATTCCGCCAGACCGGCTGCCAGCATGGGCGTTCTTTTATACAATTGAGGGCGGCAGAATGGACATGAAGCGGTATGGTTAGCGCCCGGAGGTGGTTCAGGGAATAATGACTCTCCTGATTCCGCCTCTTTAGCTCTGGCAAAGGTAATCCGGCAGTTTCTGCCGGTAACCGGATCAGTGCGGATTTCAATGGGTTTTTTTGCCGGACTACCGTCGGGCTCGATGATCCTGGCGGTAATTTCTCGTTTCTGAAATGCCAGTGGGGTCAGTGCCGTCTGATTCATTGTTTTAGTTCCTTAAACTGGTAGAAGTGAAAACTTTTCAACCTCTAGCACCTCGTTTCATTAGCTGTCAATGGAGAATGGCATTGGTAAAGAAAGAGCCTTTTTTCTGGATAACTATTTCCTGTGGCTTGGTCATTATGGCTTTTATCCTGCTGCCGCTGGTGGAGATGGTCACGGCGCCAAGCGCCGCCGTGCTGAAAGAAACCATCCAGGATAAAGAGGTCCTGCGGTCAATCTGGTTGAGTCTCTATACCGCCGGGGCTGCCGCCCTGATTTCGGTGATCATCGGCACCCCGTTTGCCTACCTGTTGGCCCGCACTACTTTTCCCGGCAAAAACCTGGTTGAAGCTATAATTGATATTCCCATTATCATTCCTCATCCGGTGGTCGGCATCGCTCTGCTCAGCATCGCCGGTCGTAATTACTGGCTTGGCAAGGTTTTCAACGCTCTGGGCATCAGGATTATGGGCAGTGTTACCGGCATTATCATGGTTCTGACTTTTGTCGGTCTGCCCTTTTATCTCAATGCCGCTCGTGAAGGGTTTGCTGCCATTTCCCCACGTCTGGAGTCCGTTTCCCGGAGTCTGGGAGCGTCACAGGTCCGTACTTTTTTCCATATTACCCTGCCCCTGGCCTGGCGCAGCATCCTGATCGGGGTGGTCATGTGCTCTGCCCGGGCAATCAGTGAATTCGGGGCCGTAGTCATTATCGCTTACCATCCGATGATTGCCCCGGTATTAATCTATGAACGTTTTGAATCCATGGGCTTGAAATATTCTCAACCGGTGGCTGTCTGGCTGATTTCTCTCTGTCTGCTACTTTTTTTACTGCTCAGGGTTTTGACCCTGCATCAGAAACGTTCTGTTTGAAGGTGGAATGAACTCATGATTTTATTATGATGAAGGAGAAAGAGGATTTTCTTTGACTATGATCAGTATCCGTAACCTGGCGGTCAATCTGGGGCAATTTCAGCTGGCCCATATCACGCTGGATATTAAGGAAAACGAATTTTTTGTCCTCATGGGACCGACGGGAGCCGGCAAGAGCGTCTTACTGGAGGCCATTGCCGGCCTGGTGCCGATTTCAAGCGGCAGTATAAGGCTGGGTGCGCGGGAGATCAGCAATCTGCCGCCGGAGGAGCGGGGCATCAGCATCGTCTATCAGGATTATGCTCTTTTCCCCCACCTTAGTGTACAACAAAATATTGTCTACGGTCTTCGCTTTCACCGAACAGCCCGGGATAATTCCGGATCCCGTATCCGCAATTTGATTGATATTCTGGATCTCGGTTCCTTGCTTGATCGTTTCCCCGGAACCTTGAGCGGCGGCGAGCAGCAGCGGGTGGCCCTGGCCCGGGCTCTGGCGATTGACCCGGCGGTGTTGCTGCTCGATGAACCTCTGGCTGCCCTCGACCCCCGGTTTCGGGAAGATCTGCGCCAGCATTTGAAAACTTTGCACCAGAACACCCACACCACTTTTTTCATGGTTACCCATGACTTTGCTGAAGCGATATCGCTGGCCGGCCGGGCAGCGGTGATGAATCATGGATGTCTGGAACAAGTCGGTTCCATCCAGGAGATTTTTCAACGGCCGTCATCGCCTTTTGTGGCGGATTTTGTCGGCATGAAGAACCTTTATGCCGCCCGGTTCAGCGGGACAGCCGCAATTATTGACGGTATTTCCCTGGAACTGGGTCATCCCAATACCTCACCCTCCGGCTATGTAGCCATCCGGCCGGAGGACATTGTCCTCAGCCGGGAACCGTTGGTTTCCAGTATCCAGAATTCATTGAAAGGAACGGTAAAAGCTGTTCAGCCATTGGGATTTCATTATGAAATTGAGATCCTGGTTGAGCAGGTTTCGTTCAAGGCCCTGATCACCAAGCAAGCTCTTTTTGACTTGCAGCTCCATGAAGGAAGTGAAACGGTAGTTTCCTTTAAAGCCACGGCAGTTCATCAGCTTCCCGGCTCTTCTGCCTGAAAAATTTCTGGGGTAATCTGTACCATATATCAGAATTACATATCAATTCATTAAGAATACGACTTGATGGTGATTACATCATAAAGGAGGTTAGAGATCCTGCTCTGGGGCCATCAAAGGAGGCCCTGTGGTTGGAAAGTGGGATATGGATTACAATGGTGGTCATTAAGGGTAGCCCAGGATATTGATGGGAAAGCAGTTTCACAAATTCCTGGAATACCCTTATCTTATGAATAAGACTGTGGTTGTCATTTTTAAATTGCGTTCATCCGGAAAAGTTTATTTCCAGATGAACGCGATCAGCCGCAACCATTCAAAACATTATCAAATTGCACTTGCCAATTGAATTCAGGAAAATCCTTTCTATCTCAAAGGTAAAGGACGAAGCGTTATCTGTTTGGTAAATGTGGTAAACCATAAATAATAGTTTTCCAGCGGATTGCCGTTGGCAGGACTGGCCAGGAGGTAAAAATAATAGGTGCCAAACGGCAGATCGGCAAGAGGTATCTCCCCGAACACGGATTCATTGATATTGCCTGAACTAAAAGACATCCATGGGGTCAAACTGTTAGTTAAAATTTCTATGCCTCCTGGGGTGAATAGATAGATATGCTCCGCATCGAGATCGGGGGCATAGAAGGCAAGATAGATGTCCACCGGTGTATCGAAGGCCGGCAGGTTTGCCAGCAGGTTTAAGGTGCTGTCTGGATTTTTGAATCCTAATGGTTTACAGTTTGCCGGTTCCCCGTCTCGTAACGTGCTGCCCTGGTCATCATAATATTCAAAGCTTTGCTGTCCTGCGGGAACAGGCAGGG
Source organism: Pseudomonadota bacterium (assembly GCA_034660915.1). Taxonomy (NCBI): domain Bacteria; kingdom Pseudomonadati; phylum Pseudomonadota; species Pseudomonadota bacterium. Next base: position 1,046 of record JAYEKE010000067.1, on the reverse strand, counting down.
AAATATTCATGTACTGCCAGAGATCGCTGCCGGCGAGATTAAATGTTAAGTCAGGCATCCAGAAAAAGCTGGAGGCGGTATAATAGGTATTATATGAAGGTACCAGCCAGTCCAGTACCAAATGTCCATCCTGAGAATCGTAGTAACCCACAGCTTTCGCGGTATAGTATTTGTTCTCATCACTGATACCCCCGCCATATTCTATTTTCAGGGAGGTGGCTTCTTTAAACTCAATACGATGACTTTGGATATTCTGCGATTGGTAATTACCGCTGACAGTACCACCGGATCCCATATAACTTACTCCCATGCTTGCCGATATTTCTATTTTTGATGATGTCTGCCGGCTGTTGAAATATAATTCACCTTTTTTGATAAATCCTGAATTAGCATCTGGGCCGATCTCAAAGGAACAGTCATAGAAATGATTCGATGGATAATTAACCAGCTCAGTATTCTTGAAGGGGTAGCTGGTAAGGTCATTCAGGGTATGGATGGAAGAATCATAATAACCCAGTGTGGGGGTTCCGATACTGATCGGCACCGTTACCAGAAGATACTGTGGTTCCCCATCAATCTGCTTCTGGTTTTTATTTTCGTCCAAAACTGGATACTCAAAGACATCATAGATAGTGGTCAGGGAAAACTTGCGGTCAGCCTGATCAGCGATCAGTCCTTCTCCCACCTGGATGGATTTTGATTCACCGCTCTGTGTCTTTTTATTTTCATTGTATTTCATGCCCAGAGAAACTTTTGCCTTTGCTATGCCAACATCGAACCCTCCGGTTATCTTTTCTGAAAAGGTAAAACCACTAACGGCTGTAGCCGTATTGCTGGTGGTTTCGGTTTCACTGTGTTCGTACTCTACTTTAAAATTTCCTGCTTCGTCGTTTACCCCCTCCTGTTTGGGTGGAGCGTTAATTATAGCGATGACCTGGTTATCTATTTCCATCTGCCCTTGGCATATTGGTTCCCCTACGGTTATGGAACCGCCGTCCAGATCACCGATGGCAATCTTTTCCCCATCATTGTGAGCGCTATAATAG
>JAYEKE010000066.1 GCA_034660915.1 Pseudomonadota bacterium | reverse complement strand
TAATGCCCGGAGATAATGTGACCATAGTGGGTAACCTGATTACACCTATCGCCATGGAAGAAGGTTTGCGTTTTGCGATTCGTGAAGGCGGTCGGACGGTTGGTGCCGGGGTCGTCAGCGAAGTTATTGAATAAGCTTTTATGACTGGTTGAGTGGATATCTATTATGAGAGATTTGATTACTTTGGCTTGTGGTGAATGTAAACAGCGGAATTATACCACAACCAAGAATAAGAGAACAACACCTGATAAGTTACAGATAAAAAAATACTGTCGTTTCTGTCGTACCCATACGCTTCATAAGGAAACAAAGTAGTTTGACAGGTTGCGTAGGCCAGTAGCTCTAATGGCTAGAGCACCGGACTCCAAATCCGGGTGTTGGGGGTTCGAATCCCTCCTGGCCTGCCAGAATATAAAAGAAATTCGATTCGCAATATCATATTGTCGGATACAGGTTTCAGGGGGTTGGAGTTGGCTGATATAAGAGAAGGCGTGGGGAATCTGGTTCAATATTTTCAGGACTCTAAAGTTGAGCTGAAAAAGGTAACCTGGCCGAGTCGTAAAGAAACCCTGGGCTTAACGTGGATAGTCCTGATTTTTGTTATTATTATTTCTCTTTTTCTTGGTGTTTCAGATCTGGGGCTTTCAAAGCTGGTCAAGTTAATTCTGGGAGCTTAACAGTTATTTTCTTCACTCTGCTTTCTGTGGTGGAGGCAGATCATCGGTACTTCCCCTGGTTGGATGTATGTGGTAGTTTTGGCCGAAGGCTTTATTGTTCCGGTTTTGCCGGGTTAGGGAATTCATGGCAAAGAAGTGGTATGTGATACACGCCTATTCAGGGTATGAGAATAAGGTGAAGCACTCCCTTGAGGAGCGGATTAAGCTCTTTAATGTGGAAGACAGTTTTGATGAGGTGGTGGTTCCCACTGAGCAAGTCCTTGAGATGGTCAGGGGTAAAAAAAGAACAATTCAACGTAAGTTCTTTCCCGGTTATGTGCTGGTTAAGATGGAACTTAACGATGAGACCTGGCATGTAGTGAAGGATACTCCCAAGGTGACCGGTTTTGTCGGTGGAGGGCAGTCCCCTCGCTCGATTTCAGATGAGGAAGCTCAGTCTCTTTTGAATCGAATTGCTGAAGGGGAGATGAAGCCCAAGCCCAAAATCGCTTTTGAGGTTGGGGAAAATGTCAGGGTTACCGAAGGGGCATTCGCGAACTTTACCGGCACAGTTGATGAAATTCTTCTTGATAAGGGAAAAGTCAGAGTGCTGGTCAGTATTTTTGGCCGGCCGACCCCGATAGAAATAGAATTTAGTCAGGTTGAAAAAATTTGACAGGTGAAATGCGTGGAGGAGTGCAGTTTCCTTGCCCCTTTTGGAAAACTCGCAACGGTTAGTCCGGTCTTTCGTGCATGCCGGTCGTTAATGAGGATATACCGCAGCTGGCCTGAATGGTTACAGCCGTTTTTTTGCTTGGGAGGAAAAGTATGGCTAAAAAAGTTAAAGGGATGATAAAATTGCAGATACCGGCTGGCCAGGCCAATCCATCTCCACCGGTGGGCCCGGCTCTTGGTCAGCAAGGGGTTAACATTATGGAGTTTTGTAAATCTTTTAATGCTAAGACCCAGCAGCAACAGGGGATGATTATCCCGGTGGTTATAACGGTGTATGCTGATCGATCTTTCAGTTTTATTACTAAAACACCACCGGCATCTGATCTGCTGAAAAAAGCGGCTAAACTTGAGAAGGGATCAGGTGAACCAAACAAAAATAAAATTGGTATAGTAAGTGCCGCTCAGGTGCAGGAAATAGCGCAGCTGAAAATGCCTGATTTGAATGCCAAAACCATGGAAGCGGCGATGAAAATTATAGAGGGTTCAGCTCGTAGTATGGGAATTGTGGTTGAAGGGTAGAGATGTTCTGGCATATATTCCCGGTTATTTTGATGGTAAAAGGTGAATAAAAAATGGCTAAAAAAGGAAAAAAATACCTGGCAAGCAGAGTCAAGGTTGAACCTTTGAAAAAATATCTGCTGATGGATGGTTTGTTCCTGGTTAAGGAATTGGCCCCGGCCAACTTTGATGAATCCATTGATATCGCTATCAGGTTGGGGGTTGATCCCCGGCAGGCTGATCAGAACGTAAGGGGTGCTGTCCTTCTGCCTCATGGAACGGGGAAAAAGGTGCGGGTTGTGGTCTTTGCCAAGGGGGAAAAAGAGAAGGAAGCCCGTGATGCCGGGGCTGATGAGGTGGGAGCCGAAGAACTGGCCAAAAAGATTAATGATGGGTGGCTGGATTTTGATAAGGCCGTGGCAACTCCGGACATGATGGGGGTTGTCGGTAAATTGGGAAGGGTTCTCGGGCCTCGAGGATTAATGCCAAACCCTAAAGTTGGAACTGTTACCTTTGACATAGGTAAGGCAGTGCAGGATATTAAAGCCGGTAAAGTCGATTTTCGCGCCGAGAAGGCGGGAATTATTCATGCTTCCGTGGGTAAGGCATCTTTTGAGGTTGAAAAACTGGGAGAAAATATCCGGGCTCTGATTGAATTACTGAACCGGATGAAGCCGGCTTCAAGTAAGGGTATATACATGAAGACCATGACAGTATCTTCTACTATGGGACCTGGTGTTGATATTGATATTGCCAGCGTCAAAAACTGATGTACTTGAAATAACCTGTTAACCTTAGCCAGAGACCGCAGGTGGTGCCGGAAATTATAAACCGGCATTATAAAATCCTGCCGAGGCCATCCGATCGTACCTTCTGTTTATTATCCATTCAGATCAGAAGAATCATCTATGGGTTTTCCACTCTTTTGGCTAACTAAATATATTGATAAAAGGAGGTGAGAGCGTGGAAAAATCCGAAAAAAAAGCCATGGTCGAGTATTTATCGACCCAATTTTCTAAGGCCCAGGCTGCTTTTCTGACTGATTACCGAGGTTTGGATGTTGAAAAACTTTCCGGCTTACGTAATAAATTGGAAGAACAGGGTGCCGAGTATCGGGTGATAAAAAATACCCTGGCTAAAATTGCCGCAAAGGGAACCATAGTTGAGGCATGCAGCGAGTATTTACAGGGTCCCAATGCTATGGCCCTGGTTTATGATGATCCGGCGGCCGCGGCCAAAGTATTGGTTGATTTTGTCAAACAAGAAAAAAAGCTGGAAGTGAAAGTTGGTGTCCTGGGGGATTCAGTACTTTCTGCTGCTGATATTATCCATTTGGCCTCATTACCAGGAAAAGATGTCCTGAGGGCCCAGATGTTGGGAACTATAAACGCTGTTCCAGGTGGACTGGTTAATGTCCTGAGTGGTGTTATTCGATCCTTGGTGCAAGTTCTGAGTGCAGTTCAGGAAGCCAAGGAATAAAAATAAATTTGATCAACCGTGCAGGGATGGTTTGCCATAAAGCCATTCAGAGCGTTATTTTAGAAACCCAAGAGGAGTGAATCATGGCTGAAATTACCAAGGAAGATGTAATAAAATTTATTGAAAATATGACTGTTCTTGAGCTTTCCGAGCTGGTGAAAGAACTGGAAGAGAAATTTGGCGTTTCAGCGGCTGCCCCGATGGCAATGGCTGCTATGCCAGTTGCCGGAGATGCCGGAGCGGCAGCGGCAGAAGAACAGACTGAATTTGATGTGGTACTGACTGGCTTTGGTGAAAAGAAGATCCAGGTTATTAAAGTTGTTCGTGAGATTACCAGCTTGGGACTTAAGGAAGCCAAGGCCCTGGTTGAAGAAGCCCCTAAGGCGGTTAAAGAGGGGGTTTCTAAAGATGAAGCCGCACAGCTGGTTGAGAAAATTGAGGCTGTGGGCGGTTCCGCAGAAATTAAATAAACGACACACAAGCTTTTTGATGCAGAGGTAAGGGGTAGGGGGGGGTTCCCTATCCCTTATGCTGTTTTATTTGACAGTCCTTTCTCCTCAGCTTTGTATCTTGTCCTACAATAAGGCAGTTGTTTGTTAACTTGCCAAAACCTACCAAGAAGAGGTTAGTGCTCTATGGTATCTCCAAGGACTAATATACCCCGTTACCGAAACAATTTTGCATCAATTGAAGATGTGGTGGATCTTCCCTTTCTGCTGGATATTCAGCTGGTAGCATATCAGCGCTTTCTTCAGGCAGATGTTTCTGCAGACCAGCGTCAGGAAAGTGGTTTGCAGGGTGTCTTTAAGAGTGTATTTCCCATAAAAGACTTTTACGGTACATCATCAATTGAGTTTGTCAGCTATAGTTTGGGTAAACCGCGGTACAGTGAGCAGGAATGTATGCTCAAAGGGTTGACGTATGCGATGCCTATCCGGGTTACGGTGAGGCTGATAATCTGGGATCTTGATGAGGAAGGTGAAACACGTTCAATCCGGGACATCAAAGAACAAGAGGTTTATTTTGGCGAAATTCCGCTGATGACCGGCAGAGGGACATTTATTGTCAACGGGACAGAGCGGATAATTGTCAGCCAACTTCACCGCTCTCCCGGGGTGTTTTTTGCCCAGGAAGAGGCTAAAACCACCACCAGTTCCATGCCGATTTACAGCGCCAGGGTAATCCCCTACCGTGGATCATGGATAGATTTTGAATTTGATAGCAAAGATATCATCCACGTACGTATTGACCGGCGGCGAAAATTGCCGGCCACCATTCTATTGCGGGCATTGGGGTATTCCACCGAGGAATTACTGAACTTTTTTTATGATAGCTTAACCATAATTCACGAAGGCGATGATTTATTTCGTCTTATTGACTATGACAACTATGATTTGATTGGCAGTTATAAATGTTCGGTTGATATTCTTCATCCTGAGACGGGTGAAGTTTTGCTGAAAAAAGGACGCAAGGTAAATAAAACAGCCTTTAAACGGATGAAGACAGCGGAACTGAGCCGGATTACCATACCTAAAGAAGAAGTGATGGGAACGTTTGCTTCCCATGATATAGTTGATCAGGATACCGGCGAAATACTGGTTGAATGTAACCAGGAGATTACCGAGGAGCTGCTGGCAGGGTTATGCGCTTCTTCAATAACCGAGTTCAAGGTGCTCTTTATTGATAATATCAATGTAGGTTCTTTCCTTCGAGATACCCTGTTGATGGATAAAATGTTGCTTTCCACCGAAGAGCGGGAACAAGCGGCTGAAGAGGGTAAAAGTGAAAAGGAGATGGAAATCGAGAAGGCGATGCTGGAGATATATCGCCGGCTGCGTCCGGGGGAACCCCCGACCGTTGAAACGGCAGCCTCACTTTTTCATAACCTCTTTTTCAATCCGGAACGCTATGATCTTTCCCGGGTTGGGCGGTTGAAGATTAATCACAAGCTGGAAACTGAGCAGCCGCTGGACTGTAAAACCCTGACCAAGGAAGATATTATTGCCATTGTCCGTTACCTTATTTCGCTGCGCAATGGTAAAGGTATGGTTGATGATATTGATCATCTTGGTAACCGCCGGGTACGGACAGTGGGTGAACTGGTGGAAAACCAGTATCGTATTGGTTTGGTCAGGATGGAAAAATCAATCAGGGAGCGGATGAGCCTCCAGGAAATTGAAACGGCCATGCCACATGACCTGATTAATTCAAAACCGGTAGCGGCAGCTATTAAGGAATTTTTCGGTAGCAGCCAGTTGTCACAGTTTATGGATCAAACGAATCCATTGTCTGAGATTACCCATAAGCGTCGGTTAAGTGCCTTGGGTCCGGGAGGACTGACCCGTGAACGGGCCGGATTTGAAGTGCGGGATGTTCATCCCACTCATTATGGTCGTATCTGTCCCATTGAGACCCCTGAAGGGCCCAATATTGGCTTAATTGCTTCTCTCAGCACCTATGCCCGGGTGAATGAGTTTGGTTTTGTTGAGACCCCTTACCGGGTGGTGAAAGATGGGAAGGTAACCAGCGAAATTCGTTACCTGTATGCCATGGATGAAGACGGGAAGACTATTGCCCAGGCAAATGCTCCTCTTAAAGAAAATGGTGAATTTGTCAATGAGCTGGTTTCCGCCCGGAATACCGGCGATTTCCTGATGGTCAGCCCCGAAAATATTGATTACATGGATGTGTCGCCAAAACAACTTGTAAGTGTAGCCGCAGCCCTGATTCCTTTTTTGGAACACGATGATGCTAACCGGGCGCTTATGGGTTCCAATATGCAGCGCCAGGCAGTACCATTGTTGCTGGCTGAAGCCCCGATGGTGGGAACCGGAATGGAAAAACAGGTGGCCCAGGATTCAGGTATCTCGGTGGTTGCCAAACGTGATGGTATGGTTGAATATGTGGATGGCAGTAAAATAGTTGTCCGTTGTGAAACCGAGCAGGAACTGCAGGATGTCGGAGTTGATATCTATCCCTTGATTAAATTCTGGCGTTCAAATCAGAATACCTGTTTTAATCATACGCCCTTAGTCAGGAATGGAGACCTTGTTCAGGCTGGTGATATTCTTGCTGATGGCCCGGCTATGGATCAGGGTGAGTTGGCTTTGGGACATAATGTCATGGTGGCCTTCATGCCTTGGGGTGGATATAATTATGAGGATTCCATCCTCATCAATGAACGGATGATTCGTGAAGATAAATTTACCTCCATTCATATTGATGTTTTTGAGGTTGTTTCCCGGGATACCAAATTGGGACCTGAGGAAATAACCAGAGATATTCCCAATGTCGGGGATGAAGTGTTGGGAAGCCTGGATGCAGAAGGCATTATTCATGTGGGGGCCCATGTGGATCCAAGTGATATTCTGGTGGGTAAAATTACTCCGAAGGGAGAAACCCAGCTGTCTCCCGAGGAAAAGCTGTTAAGGGCCATATTTGGTGAAAAAGCGGGTGAAGTTCGAGATACTTCATTGCGGGTGCCTCCGGGAGTGAAAGGTGTAGTTATTGATACCAAGACTTTCTCCCGCAAAGGCTATGGGGTCAAAGATTATGGAGCTGAAGACCGGGAACAGGAAACGGTACAGGTCCGCAAGGAGATTCAGGAAGAGATCCAGATTGTTCGTAACAGTGTCAATGAAAAAATCCGGGAATTACTGGTTGGTCGAACATTGATGGCCGACTTGCTGGGGCATAAAGGGGAGGTTGTGCTGCCCCGCAAGAAAAAACTGACTGTCGATATGGTGGCCATGGTTAGCTATGATCTCTGTCGGAATCTGGCCATTAAGGCTGGAACGGACATTGAAGATAAAATTAATCGATTGATTGATTTTTTTGAAGAACGGCTTGAGCAGTTGAACCTGTCGCTGGAAGACAAAATAGAGAATATCAAGCGAGGAGATGAACTGCCGCCGGGGGTCAATAAGATGGTCAAGGTTTATGTGGCCATAAAGCGAAAACTGTCGGTGGGTGATAAAATGTCAGGACGGCATGGGAATAAAGGCGTGCTTTCCCGCATTGTGCCCACGGAAGATATGCCCTATATGGCTGATGGTACCAGCGTTGATATTGTCTTGAATCCTCTTGGTGTGCCATCCCGGATGAATGTTGGTCAGATTCTGGAAACCCATCTGGGATGGGCTGCCAGGGGTTTGGGAGCGCAGATAAATACCTTTTTGCAGGAAAACTACGCTCCTGATAAATTGCGGCAGAAATTGGAGAAGATATACAGTTGTGATCATGATGTCAGTTCGAATATTGCCAGTATGGGTGATGATGATGTCTGCCGTTTAGCTGCCAAGTTGGCAAATTTTGTCCCGATGGCCACCCCGGTTTTTGATGGGACCAGCGAGGAACAGATCAAAAACTGTCTACAGGAGGCAGGTTTGCCTGAAGGTGGCCAGATTACCTTATACGATGGTCGGACCGGGGAACCTTTTGATCGGGAGGTAACGGTAGGCTATATGTATATGCTTAAGCTGCATCATCTGGTTGATGATAAAATGCATGCCCGTTCCATTGGTCCCTATTCACTGGTTACCCAGCAACCTCTGGGTGGTAAAGCCCAGTTTGGTGGCCAGCGTCTGGGAGAAATGGAAGTCTGGGCTCTGGAAGCATATGGGGCTGCCTATACCCTGCAGGAGTTTCTGACGGTTAAATCAGATGATGTTGCCGGCCGAACAAGAATGTATGAGGCGATAGTTAAGGGCCGTAATGTGTTGGAATCCGGTATCCCAGAATCATTTAATGTCCTGGTTAAAGAACTGGAGAGCCTGTGTCTGGATGTTGATCTGGAAGAAAAAAAAGACTAGCAGTAATTACCCTGCATTCCTGGAGGACTAATGAGAGATATTCTGAGTTTTTTTGAAAAGCCAAAAGATTCGCTGAACTTTTCAGCTATCCGCATCCGCCTGGCTTCACCAGAGAAAATCCGCGAGTGGTCTTTTGGTGAGGTAAAAAAGCCGGAAACCATTAACTACCGTACCTTTAAGCCGGAACGGGATGGATTGTTCTGTGCCAAAATTTTTGGGCCGGTAAAAGATTTTGAATGTAACTGCGGTAAATATAAACGGATGAAACACCGTGGTATTGTTTGTGAAAAATGTGGGGTGGAAGTTATTCAATCCAAGGTCCGCCGGTCCAGAATGGGGCATATTGAATTGGCGTCACCGGTGGCTCATATCTGGTTTCTCAAAAGCCTGCCAAGTCGTATTGCCCAGATTCTTGATATGACCCAGAGGGATGTGGAGAAAGTTCTCTATTTTGAAAATTATGTGGTGCTGGATCCGGGGAAAACTCCCTTAAACTATGGGGAACTGATTACTGAGGATAAGTTCCGCCAGCTGCAGGAAGAATTTAATGATGAGTTTGTCTGTGGTATCGGGGCTGAAGCCGTCAAAACCATGCTGGCCAATGTGAATGTAGATGAGGTATGTGTTTTATTGCGGCAGGAAATGTCCGAAACCGGTTCGGAAGCGAAGAAAAAGAAGATTGCCAAGCGACTTAAAGTTCTGGAGGATTTTCGCAAGTCGGATAACCGGCCGGAATGGATGATCCTCGATGTTATTCCCATTCTACCACCGGATTTACGTCCCCTGGTTCCCCTGGATGGTGGTCGTTTTGCCACTTCAGATCTGAACGATTTATATCGTCGGGTTATTAATCGTAATAATCGTTTGAAACGCCTCATTGACTTAAAAGCACCATGGATTATTATCTGTAACGAAAAACGGATGCTGCAGGAGTCGGTGGACGCCCTTTTTGATAACGGGCGTCGTGGACGGGCAATTGCCGGGGCTAATAAGCGGCCGTTGAAATCCCTTAGTGACATGTTGAAAGGGAAACAGGGTCGATTTCGGCAGAACCTGCTGGGTAAGCGGGTTGATTATTCCGGCCGTTCAGTTATTGTAGTTGGGCCCGAATTACGCCTGCATCAGTGTGGTCTGCCAAAAAAGATGGCTTTGGAATTATTTAAGCCGTTTATATACAGTAAACTGATGGAACGGGGGTATGTCTCCACTATCAAGAGTGCTAAAAAAATGGTGGAGCAGGAGAAGTCTGAGGCTTGGGATCTTCTTGAAGAGGTGATTACTGAACATCCGGTAATGTTGAACCGGGCTCCAACTCTGCACCGGTTGGGAATCCAGGCCTTTGAGCCGGTGTTGACGGAAGGTAAGGCTATTCGGCTGCATCCGCTGGTGTGTACTGCTTTTAATGCTGATTTTGATGGGGACCAGATGGCTGTTCATGTTCCCCTTTCTGTTGATGCCCAGGTGGAAGCCCGGGTCCTGATGATGTCCACTAATAATATTCTTTCACCGGCGAGTGGTAAGCCAATTATTGTCCCGACTCAGGATATCGTCCTTGGTTTGTACTGGTTGACCCGGGAACGGCCTTTTTCCAAGGGCTCCGGTAAAATTTTCGCCACCGAAGATGAGGTCAGGATTGCCTACGATGCCGGTGCGGTCCATATGCAGGCACCGATTAAAGTGATGATTGATGGTGAATTGGTTGATACTACGGTAGGTCGAATTATTTTCAAGGAAATTGTTCCTGCTGAGATTGCTTTCAGCCGTTATAACAAGACCCTTGATAAAAAAAGTTTATCCAATCTTTTTGAGCATATCTACTTGGTTGTCGCGGATAAAAAAACGGTTCTATTTGCCGACCAGGCGAAAGATCTGGGTTATCGTATGGCTACCCAGGCAGCGATTTCCATTTGTGTTGATGACCTGAAAATTCCGGCTAAGAAGGATGAAATGATTGCGGCCACCTATGCCCGGGTGCGGGAGATTGATAACCAGTATACTAATGGTCTGATCACTTCCGGTGAAAGATATAATAAAGTCGTTGACCTTTGGTCAACAACGACGGATCAGCTTGCGACTGAAATGATGAATAAGCTGAGTAAAGAAACAGTTCTGGATGAACATGGTCAGGAACAGGAAATCAAATCATTTAATTCCATTTATATGATGGCTGACTCCGGAGCCAGGGGTAACCAGCAGCAGATTCGGCAGTTGGCCGGCATGCGTGGTCTGATGGCCAAACCTTCCGGCGATATCATTGAAAATCCTATTGTTGCTAACTTCCGCGAGGGCTTGAACGTTCTTCAGTATTTTATTTCAACCCATGGAGCGCGTAAAGGTCTGGCGGATACTGCCCTGAAGACAGCGAACTCAGGTTATCTCACCAGAAGACTGGTGGATGTAGCTCAGGATGCGATTATTGCTGAGGAAGACTGTGGAACCCTGGATGGTATTTATGTGAACTCGCTTACCGAGGGTGGTGAGGTGATCGAGCGAATGGTTGACCGGGTCTTGGGGCGGGTCGCTCTTGATGATATCTATTCCCCATATACTGATGAAGTGATTGTGGAAGCCAACCAGGAAATTACCGAAGAACTTGCCCAGAAAATTGAAGATGCAGGTATTGACCGGGTAAAAATTCGTTCAGTACTCACCTGTCAGGCAAAACAGGGTATTTGTGCCCTTTGCTATGGTCGGGACTTGGCACGTGGCCGTACGGTAATTCAGGGTGAAGCGGTTGGGGTTATTGCCGCCCAATCCATTGGTGAACCGGGAACTCAGTTGACCATGCGGACTTTCCACATTGGTGGAACCGCCAGTGGGCGGGCAGAAAAGTCGATGCTTGAAGCTAAAACCGACGGCATGATGAGCTTCATTAATGTTGAGACAGTGAGAAATCGGGATGGTTTGCTGGTGGTTTTAAACCGTAATGGTGAATTGGCAATTGTTGATCAGGATGGTCGGAAGAAAGAGCGGACCAAGATTTCCCTGGGTGCCCGGTTGTCTGTTAATGATGGTGATCAGGTAAAAGTGGGGCAAATGTTGGCGGAATGGGATCCTTTTACAATTCCCATAATCACCGCGGTTGCCGGTAAGGTGAAATATGGGGATATTAGTGATGGGGTAACAGTCAAGGAACTTATTGATAACTTGACGGGGTTGTCTCGCCGGGTAGTTGTCGAACCTAAAGATGCTACCCTGCGTCCCCGGATTTCCATTAAGGATGAAAATAATCGAACTATCAAAATGAAGGGCGGTAAAGGTGTCGCCCGCTACCTGCTGTCAGATGGGGTTCACATCCTTAAGAATGAGGGAGAGGAAGTTCATGCCGGTGATATTATTGCTAATATTCCCCGGGCAACAACAAAAACCAAAGATATTACCGGCGGTCTCCCCCGGGTGGTAGAGTTGTTCGAAGCCCGAAAACCGAAAGAATTTGCCATAATTTCCGAAGTTGAAGGTATTATTTCCTTTGGCAAGGTTACCAAGGGGAAACGTAAAGTAGTGGTAACCCCGGAAGTTGGTGAGCCGGCAGAGTACCTTATCCCCAAAGGGAAATATGTTATAGTTCATGTGGGAGATAAGGTGATGGCGGGTGAAGCGCTGGTTGATGGTCCGACGAACCCTCATGATATTCTTAAAGCCCTCGGGGTTAAAGAATTGGCCAAATACCTGGTTAATGAAGTCCAGGAGGTTTACCGGCTGCAGGGGGTGCGGATTAATGACAAACACATTGAGGTAATTGTCCGGCAGATGCTGCGGCGGGTAAAAATTGTTGATCCGGGAGATACCCGTTTCCTGATGGATGAAAATGTCGAAAGGATCATATTTGAAGAAGAAAATGAAGCGGTAGTTGCCGCGGGAAAACAGGCGGCAGTTGGCGAACCGCTCTTTTTGGGGATTACCAAGGCTTCTTTAAGTACGGAGAGCTTTATTTCAGCCGCGTCATTCCAGGAAACCACCAAGGTGTTGACTCAGGCCAGTGTCGAAGGAAAGGCCGATTGCCTGATTGGATTGAAAGAAAATGTTATTATGGGGCGCTTGATTCCAGCGGGTACCGGTAGCCGGCAGTTCAATAAAATGAGGCTAGGCATTGATCAGCCGGAGGTTCCTGAGGCTGAGATTGATGAAATGGATAGTGATATTCTGATTCCTGCTGAGACTGATGCCGGTGCATTACCAGGGGGTGTCGGAAAAAACGGGGCATAGTTCTATCTGCAGGGGGGGAAGATACTCTGTCGTGCTCTGATGGCTTGATGAGAAAAAAATGGGGGAGGGGAGACCCTCCCCCTTACCCCTTGGTTGATCGGTGGCTGGGAGGTTTTAACGAAAACAGCAAATGGGAATTTTTTGATTCTCAAATGAGAAAGGATATGGGTTATGGCTCTTGATGAAGTATTGATTTCCCGAGCAATTATTGACCGCTATCACCAGAAACTGGTAGATCATTTGAACCTTGACGTTGCGATTGTCGGGGGTGGCCCTGCTGGTCTGGTCGCGGCCTACTATCTGGCAAAAGCCGGGAAAAAGGTTGCCATGTATGAACGCAAACTCAGCATAGGTGGCGGCATGTGGGGCGGCGGGATGATGTTTAATGAAATCGTCGTTCAGAAAGAGGGCTTGCGGATATTGGATGAATTTGGGGTTCAATATCAGGAATATAAATCAGGATATTATACCGCAAGTTCCATCGAATCAGTAGCGGTGCTGCTGGCAAAAACCTGTCAGGCAGGGGCAACTATTTTTAACCTGTTTTCAGTTGAAGATGTCATGGTTCGAGATGATCGAGTCTGCGGCCTGGTTTTGAACTGGTCTCCGGTGGAAATGGCAGGTCTTCATGTTGATCCATTGGTGGTCAGAGCCAAGTATGTTATCGATGCCACCGGTCATGATGCTGAAGTGATAGATGTTATCCAGCGTAAAGCCGGATTTGATCTGTTGACGGAAACCGGAAAGATTATGGGAGAAAAATCCCTGTGGGCCGAAGTTGCTGAACAGGCGACGGTGGATAATACCAAGGAGGTGTATCCCGGAACTTTTGTGGCGGGAATGGCTGCCAATGCTACCTTTGGTGCCAATCGCATGGGGCCGGTTTTCGGCGGTATGCTGCTCTCCGGGGAACGGGTAGCGCAAGCCATTATTGGACTTCTGGATGCCGGAGAATAAATCGTCTGTTTTCCGTGTTCTTGACGCAAACCTGAATCGTCTGCGGGAAGGGTTGCGGGTGGTAGAGGAACACTGCCGGTTGGGGCAAAATGATCGATCATTTATCCAGCTGAAAGAAATCCGCCATCTTTTGCAAAAAATTTATCCTCCGAAGTTGGAAGCCTTATGTCTTCAGGCCCGGCAGGCTGATGATGATGTGGGAAACCGGAGCTTCAACTCCAGTGAGGCCAGCCGTGATGATTCCCGGGCAGTATTACGGGCGGGGCTGAAAAGATCCCAGGAAGCCAGCCGGGTTATTGAGGAATATGCCAAGATAATTAATGAAGATGATGTCTCCCGGAAGGCTAAAAGCTTGCGTTTTTCTCTTTATACGCTGGAGAAAAAGCTGCTCATATCTCTGAAAGACAAGGTTTCTTCATGGTTTGATGGGGACCGGAACTATGCGCTTTACCTGGTGGTTGATGAAGCGTCTTATCATGGCCATGACCTGTTGACTGATCTGAAAATGGCATTAATTGCGGGTGTTAACCTGCTGCAACTGCGGCAAAAGCGATCCGGTGATCAGCATTTCCTGTCACGGGCTCTTCAGCTGAAAACCCTGTGTACAGAATATCAGCTGCCATTTATTGTCAATGATCGCCCTGATATTGCCTTTTTATCAGCTGCTGATGGCTTGCATCTGGGGCAGGATGATCTGGATATTGACGCAGCCCGCAAAATTGTCGGTGAAGAAATGCCCATCGGCCGTTCTACCCATTCCCTGGAACAGGCCCTGGCGGCTGAAGCTGAAGGTGCTGACTATATTGGTTTTGGGCCGGTATTTAAAACCGCGAGCAAAGAAAAACCGGATCCGGTTGTGGGAATTGATAGCTTGCGGGAGGTGGTTTGCCAGGTTTCCATCCCGGTAGTGGCTATCGGTGGCATCAATCATGAGAATATCGCCTTGGTAAGGGATACAGGGACAGCCAGTATCGGGGTTATCCGGGCAATTCTGGCCAGTGATGATTTCAGTCGGGCGACCCATGATTTGCTGGCTTGTTTCCAGTAATTAACTTCAGAGGAAATTATTATGACTCAATTGACAGCCGCCCGTCAGGGCAAGCTGACGCCACAGATGGAACATGTTCTTGCCGATGAGCCGATCTCTGCCCTGGCATTGCAAACCGGAATAGCTGAAGGCAGTATTGTTATCCCGGCAAATCGCAATCATCAACGACTCACCCCTTATGGAATTGGTCGGGGTCTGCGGGTCAAAGTGAATGCCAACATCGGTACATCTTCCGATCTGCAAAGCCTGGATAGTGAACTGGAAAAACTGCAGGCTGCCATTGATAGTGGTGCCCACGCGGTAATGGATCTCAGCACCGGTGGTGAAATCAATCATGTCCGCCGTGAAATTCTGTCCTGTTGTCCTGTTCCCTTGGGAACGGTTCCCATTTATCAGGCGGTTACTGAAGGGGTGAAGAAGCGGGGATTTCTTGGCAAAGTAACCGTCGATGATTTTTTTTCAGCGGTGGAAAACCAGGCCGAAGACGGGGTTGATTTTATGACCATTCATTGCGGGGTTACCCTGCGGACGCTGGAAGCGTTGCGACGGAGTAGCCGGATTACTGATGTGGTCAGTCGGGGCGGTGCTTTTCTGGTTGAATGGATGATTTATAATAATCGTGAAAATCCTTTTTATGAACATTATGATCGCTTGCTGGAACTGGCTCGTGAATATGATGTTACCTTGAGCCTGGGTGATGGTTTGCGTCCCGGCTGCCTTGCGGATGCCACGGATCGACCCCAGGTTCAGGAGTTGATTTACCTTGGCGAGCTGACTGAACGGGCCTGGGACGCGGACGTTCAGGTGATGATTGAAGGACCTGGTCATGTCCCCATTGACCAGATTGAGGCTAACGTTCTCCTGGAAAAAAAGTTGTGCAAAGGAGCGCCATTTTATGTGCTGGGACCCTTGGTTACTGATGTGGCCCCAGGTTATGATCACCTGGTCGGGGCCATCGGCGGGGCGATAGCTGCCAAAGCCGGGGCGGATTTCCTCTGCTATGTAACCCCGGCTGAACATCTGAAACTGCCGGATGCTGATGATGTGAAAGAGGGGGTTATCGCTTCCCGGATCGCCGCTCATGCCGCCGATATCGCCCATGGTCTTCCCGGGGCCCTGGAATGGGATAATCAGATGGCGGCCAAGCGCAAGCAACTGGACTGGGAAGGCCAGATTTCCCTGGCCATTGATCCGCAGAAAGCCAGGAAGTTTCGCGAGAGTGCGCCGCCGGCTGACCAGCAGGTTTGCAGTATGTGTGGAGAATTTTGCGCTATTAAAAAACTTGAATCGTATCTACACCCTCAGAAGAATAAGGAAAAATGATGAAACCGATGAATTTTGCTAAAATGAATGGGCTGATTACGGTTATTGCCCAGGATTATAAGACTGATGAAGTGCTGATGGTGGCTTTCATGAATCAGGAAGCCTGGGAGGAAACCCTGGCTACCAGAAGGGCCTGCTATTTCAGCCGTTCAAGAAATCGACTCTGGCGCAAAGGTGAGGAGTCGGGAAATGTGCAGTTGATCAAGGAGATTCTGGTAGATTGTGACCAGGATGCCGTGGTGCTGAAGGTTGAACAGGTTGGTGGGGCTGCCTGCCATACAGGATATAATAGCTGTTTTTATACCAGAATTAACCCCGACGGTTCGGAAACCATTACCAAGGATGCCAAGGTTTTTGATCCGGATACTGTCTACGGGAAAAAATAAAAATAAAGGAAAGGTATAAGGTTAAAGGTTAAAGGTTAAAGGTTAAAGATTAAAGGTTAAAGGTTAAAGGTTAAAGGTTAAAGGTTAAAGGTTAAAGGTTAAAGGTTCCTTACACCATAAACCGTATACCGTAAAAGGAGTCATCATGAAACTGCGTTTGGGTATTCCCAAAGGTTCGCTGCAGGATGCGACCATAGATCTATTTAAAAATGCCGGTTACAGAATCCGTACCAGTTCCCGGTCATATTTCCCCACGATTGATGATCCGGAAATCGAGTGCATGTTAATACGAGCCCAGGAAATGGCCCGTTATGTGGAAAGCGGCATTCTTGATGCCGGGATTACCGGTCATGACTGGGTT
This sequence comes from Pseudomonadota bacterium, assembly GCA_034660915.1. Lineage (NCBI taxonomy): Bacteria > Pseudomonadati > Pseudomonadota > Pseudomonadota bacterium. The sequence goes on along the minus strand of JAYEKE010000066.1, from coordinate 80 downwards.
AAGGAAAATGATGCCAAAGTACTGGAACTAACTGAATTGCAGTATGCCAAGGCGACGCTCAATAAAGTCCGCTGGGTGCT
>JAYEKE010000065.1:1510-4331 GCA_034660915.1 Pseudomonadota bacterium | reverse complement strand
GGGGATAATTTAACCGGGCGCCAGAAAGCGGCGATTTTGCTGCTCGGCCTGGGAGAAGAAATGGCTTCCAAAGTATTGGAAACTTTTACCGAGTATGAGCTGCAGCAGATCAGCCGGGAAATTGCCCGGCTGGGTAATGTCACCGGTGAAATAACTGAAAAAATTGCCCATGAATTTGTTGATGCCGCGGGCAGTAAGTCCATGTTTTATGGCGGTCAGGACTATTTGAAAAATATCCTGCAGAAAACTATGGGTGACGAAAAGACCAAAAAATTTCTTGATAAGGTCGGCGACTCATTGCAGGAAAAACCTTTTGGTACCCTGGCTCATGTTGATCCTCAGGTTATTGCCTCATTTATTAAAGCTGAGCATCCCCAGACGGTTGCTCTGATCCTGGCTCATCTGGAACCGGAAAAAGCGTCTCAGATTATTGGCTTGCTGCCGGAAGGTGTCCAGGCCGATGTTGTTTTACGTATTGCCAGCCTTGACCGGGTCCCCCGGGAAATGATTAGTGAAATTGAGAATGTTCTTGAAAGTGAACTGAAAACGACCGGGGGAATGGAAAGCCAGCGCCTTGGAGGTCTGGATGTGGTTTCGGAACTGATCAATAACCTTGATAAGAATACTGAAGCCAGTATCATGGAAGTTATTGAGGAAAATGATCCCGATCTGGCTGAAGATATCAGGAAACTCATGTTTACCTTTGACGATTTGATCCAAGTGGATGATCGTGGTATTCAGTCAATACTGAAAGAAATAAATAATGAAGATTTACTGCTGGCTTTGAAAACTGCCACCGAAGAAGTTAAAGAGAAGATTTTTTCCAACATGTCCCAGCGGGCAGCATCCATGGTGAAAGATGATCTGGAATCATTGGGACCTGTGAGGCTTTCGGATGTGGAGAAAGCCCAGCAGGTGATTGTAAAAGTGGTACGTAAACTGGAAGAAGAAGGTAAAATTGTGATTGCCGGCAGCGGTGGGGGTGATGTCGTTGTCTGAACAGGATAATCAGAAGCCACCATTTTTTCCCTGCAATTTTGCCAATGACGGCATGGTTGATGGGGGTTTTTCTCAGCCTGAGGTCACCCATGAATTTTCCTTCCCGGCGTTAAACGAATCCACCAGAAAAACTGGTAAAAATCCCCTGTCTCGCTCCCTTAAAGATTTTTTGCCGACCGTATTTGAACAGTCATTGCCGGGCAATTTGGCAAAAGATTCTCGGAATCTTGAAAATACCCGGCGCCGATTGCTTGATCAACTTGAAGCCTTTAAAAAAGAGCAGGAAAATAAATTGTACCAGTTGCGGCTGGAGGCTGAAAGCCAGGCTGAAGAGTTAGTAAAACAGGCTGAACAGAAAGCCGCGAAAATATGCCGGGAAGCCGAAGAACAGGGTTTTCAAGAGGGGCTGAAAAGAGGAGATGAACAGGTGGCGGTTCAGGTAGCCAGCCTGGCTGAGATGCTTTCCGTTTTTGTCTCTTTGAAAAAAGACTTGCTGGGGCAGTACGAGACCCAGTTGCTTGACCTGGCCATGGTGATTGCCCGTAAAATTGTTCATCAGGAGTTATCTCAAAACCCCGAAGTTATGGCGACCATTGCCCGTGAAACTATCAGCGAAATGCCGGCTAAAGGTCCCATAACCCTGCGAGTGCATCCGGATGATTACCAGGTTCTCAATGATAAACTGCCTGCTCTACAGGCTGAGTTTGAGCAGCTGGAACAGGTTCAGCTGGTGGCCGGTGAAGGCCTGGCACGGGGAAGCTGCATCCTGGAAACTCCGGTTGGGCAGGTGGATGCCGGACTGAATACCCGGTTTGCTGAGATCAGTGATGCCCTGCGGGACTGAGAAGGGATTTGTCAGCTTTTTGAGGTGGACATGCTTGATTTTGATCAGCTGATCGAACGGGTTGAGGGTTGCAGGACAATGCGTTCAATCGGCCAGGTAGTGGGGATGTCCGGGTTGATTATCGAGGGCAGTGGTCCACCCAGTTCCGTGGGAGATGTCTGCCAGATTATCAATGAAAAAACTTCTACCAGTATTATTGCTGAAGTTGTTGGCTTTCGTAATCAGCGTATCCTGTTGATGCCCCTTGGCGACCGATTGGGGATTGCCCCGGGAAGCCAGATTATTTCCCGGGAACATCGGGCTACTACCGGGGTCGGCCCAAAGCTGTTGGGTCGGGTTATAGATGGGTTGGGTCAGCCTCTTGATAGCCGGGGTTCGCTGGAATGTTATGAAGAAATTCCCATCTATCGGGATCCGCTTAATCCCTTTGAAAGGGCAAGAATCAGGGAACCACTGGATCTTGGTATTCGATCAATCAATGCTCTGTTGACCTGTGGTAAGGGACAGCGGCTGGGAATTATGTCCGGCTCAGGTGTTGGTAAAAGTGTCCTGTTGGGGATGATGGCCCGTTATACCATGGCCGATGTCAATGTTATTGCCCTGATCGGCGAACGGGGTCGGGAGGTGCGGGAGTTTATTGAACGTGACCTGGGGCCGGAAGGACTGGCTCGTAGTGTGGTAGTGGTGGCAACATCGGACCAACCGCCGCTGGTGCGCATGCGGGGAGCTTTTCTGGCAACCGCCATCGCCGAGTATTTTCGGGAAAAAAACCGCGATGTTCTGCTGATGATGGATTCTTTGACCCGGTTTGCTATGGCCCAGCGTGAGGTTGGTCTGGCGGTTGGAGAGCCTCCCACAACCAAGGGCTATACTCCTTCTGTTTTTGCTTTGCTGCCGAAACTTCTGGAACGAGCTGGCCGTTCAAAAAGTGATGGCAGTATTACCGGTTTATATACGGTTCTGGTTGAAGGTGATGAT
>JAYEKE010000065.1:0-1410 GCA_034660915.1 Pseudomonadota bacterium | reverse complement strand
CGCCGGGTCCAGGAAGATGCCAGCGCCCGGGAGTTGAGAATTGTCAGTGAGGAACTGCAGGATGCTGAGCATCAGTTGACCCGGCTGAAACAAAGTCAGCAGGAACATGAGCGGCAATGGCTTGCCATTGAGCAGCAGGGGATCAGCAGTATGGAAATTTCCCTGCACCGTCAGTATGCTCTCCATCTGTATCGTAATATTAGTACCCAGGGTATACAGGTCACCGAAATAAAAGCCAGGCTGGACTTGAAACGCCAGGAATTGATCGAAAAGATGAAACAACGGCGCCTGCTGGAACGACTGAAGGAAAAAAGATTTCAGGAATATCTGGTTGCCGAATACCGAACGGAACGAAAACAAATTGATGAACTGGCGGTCAGCCGTACTTTTTCCCGCTAATAAAATTGATGATTTCATAAAAATTCCATCTTCGGCCTTATGATGCTGCAACTTTTGTTACCGTGGCTATCTGACCGGCAAAAATTGCCTAGATAGTATCCCTCTTCCCCCCTGTTTTCTCCCACTAGCCGAGCTGAAAAAACTTGCATTTTCTATAGCTTAAGGCTGTCTTAAGGTAAATATTCGCCTACGTTTCCAAAAAAGATAAAAATACTCTCACGGAGGCGCAAAGCCACAGAGAACCACAGTCTCTACCCTCTGTGACTCCGTGTCTCTGTGAGAAATAATAAAAATTTGCCAATCTATAAACAAAGTTTAATATTTACATCTTAAGTTTTAATAATGGTTTATCATCTTTGTTGACTTGGGAAGGCATGCTTTTTGCTGTTCTATAGAGGACTGAGGGTGTTGGTTAGGGGATGTTTTTTCTCATTTCTATTTTTAACCTGCTGATATTATCTATGAAAATATTTTCCTTCACGTTGTGTGAAAAATTGGGGAAAAAACATCCCCCCCGGGATTTCCTGCCTATGTCAGCAATTATGCTGAGCATTTTTCTCCTGCTGTGTCTGCCGCAATCCGGTCTGGCGGTCGAGTCATCATATTCAGATCAGCAACTTATTCGGATGTCTGAGATCTTGCATGAAAAGGAAAAAACATTGCAGGAAAAAGAATCGTTGCTGCGGGAAAAGGAACGACGGTTGATTGTTCTGCAAAAGGAATTGCAAAAAAAAGAGAAAGATATCGAAGACTTGCGCCAGAAGACGGAAACGGTACTTGCTGAGCTGCAAGCATTAAAAGATGAGGACTTATCTAGTCTGGTTGCGGTTTATACGGCCATGAAACCAGCCGCGGCAGCTCCATTGGTGGAAAAGCTGGATCTTGCTTATGCCGTTGAAGTGATTTTACGGATGAAGCCGAGAAAAGCCGCAAAATTATTGTCTGCTATAGAACCAAAAAAAGCAGCGGCAATTTCCCGTTCCATTACGACATTAACTGCTGAAGAAATAA
>JAYEKE010000064.1 GCA_034660915.1 Pseudomonadota bacterium | reverse complement strand
ACATCATTAATATACCAGTGAGCTATGTCATCAGATGGCATGCGCGATAAAATTATTCATTTCACAATCTTCAGAATGCTACCATCAGAAACTGAGGTAAAAGATGTCTGACCCTTCCCCCCCCCTGAGCTGATTAAACAATCACAAAACGTGCCTAAAGGCTGATAACAGGAGGAAGTTATGTGGATAACCATTATTGTTGTAGTGGGTGTCATCTTGATTTGGTGGTTTTTCAGAGTTGCAGACAGAAACCGGACCCCACATGAGATTAGAAGGAAGCAAATTATTGAAGAGATGAAGCGTATTCCTGACAAGAAAAATAGACACGAATATTATCAACATGAAATGGCGAAAGAGCATATACGATTAGATGGCGCTGAAAACATATTAGGGCTTCAAGAAGACGATGAAAAGCCCCCTAGATAATTTTTGAGCAATTTTAGATTTGATGCATTCGTAAAAAGTCAAAAGTTGTAAAATTGACCGCAATATAATGTGGCTACCTAGCCGGCAGGGAAGTAGAAAAATTCTAGAAGGTACCCAGGCCCAAAGATTCCTGCAGCCGGTATTGCCATGTTTTCCAAAGACTTTTTTCAGCATACAGCTCATAATCAACCGTATAGCTATGCCCGTCCCGGTTGTGCCAGATGCGATCAGTATAATCAGTAATCCTGGCCATTATCGGCAGAGATTGACTGCCACTGATATATAAATCCGTTTCCAGATTAAAATTATCAATATTCCGCCGGGTAAGGTTTGCTGACCCAAGGATAACCGCCTGCCGGCCATCAACACTCACTCGGACAATCATCTTGGAATGAAACTGTTCACCATGGGTGGCGTACCAGCGAATTTCAATGGCATTCCTGGTTTTCTGCCGGAGTTCATGGGCCACCAGGCGATTGGGAATTCCGTTTTTTCGATAGCCAAAGGCATCTTTATTGGGATCAAGAACCAGTTTCACCTTAGCCCCACGCCTCGCAGCCTTAATCAAGGCCCGCACGATGTCCCTTTCCGCCAGGTAGAACATGGCCATATATACAGCATCTCCGGGGCGCGCGGCCATGATCAGCCGCCGGCAGGCATTTTTGATCCTTCTTTCAGTCAGCAGCTGCACATCAACCGCCTGATCATCATTAACAGTATTCATTGAAAGAGTATCAAAGGGCTCCGGAAATAGAGAGCTTCCGGAAAAAGCCGCCACCGCGGCTTCACTGCGATAGATATCTCGACACACGTCCCCACTTACCCGCAGGGCCACATTGGAATGTGCCGAACTGGCATCATGGGGATTTGCCGAAGTAACAATTGCCGCCATCCCACCGGATGGCCGGTCAGCCAGGCAAATTTTCCTATGGTTGGCTTTGAAATTCAGCAGTGCAAGATAGCTCCGCAGGGTGACAGGCTGACCAACTGCCGCAAAGGGATGCTTTAACCAGCCACCTTTATTTGCATTTCCAAACCATTGCAGGAAAATCCTCCAGAAAGCCGAATAAAGGAAATTGCTGTCACGCAACGGACTTAGATCGGTGATAATAACATGGATGCCGGCAGCCCTTAGGGAATCAAACTGTTCAGCTGATGCACCACCATAGGCAGAATTGATCGGGTCGGAAATAACATCTATGGAAATTGCCGGGATTTCTTTTTTCTTATCCAGTAAAACCTCAACCAACTCAGCAGACAATGGTCGATAGCAGGCTTTTTCCTGCCCCAGGTCCCCGTTTAAAAGAAACATATCAACCAGGATGTAGCGTTTTGCCTGGCCAATCATCGTAAAGATCGCCGGGAAAATTTCCTGATCATAAAGCTTTTGCCCATACTCGTCAACACTGGTCAGATCACGTAAAAAAGAAATTTCAGCTGCTGGAACTCTATGGACAGGTCCTTGAAAATCAATTCCGGCAGGCAGTGTTTTGGACAAATGGTAATAGCTTACACCAATATAGCAAACAAAAAACAAAACCAGGATAATCGCAATTCTGGACATTTTATTCCAATGTCTGTACATGAATTATTTTCAACCGTATCCGGGGTAAAAGCAAAAACTATTCATCTGAACGACGGAACCATTTGACAAAAAATAACTGCAGAAGGCTGAACAAAAACACAATAATAATTTGCCCGACCAGAAAAACCATGACCCCAATCAATACCTGAATCCCAAGGTTTAAAGAAAGATACCAGTCAATCATTGTCAGGTTTTCTGCCTTTATTCATTTTTCATTCAACCACACCGGTTCCAGAGTGTAAGGACAACATCTTCAACAATTTTTGATCCTGGAAAATCTGTTCCAGAACAGCGGTAAGAGCTTCATTGACCAGCCGTTGATTCTGTTGAATTCCCGGTCTTAACGCCAGCACCGCTTGTTTATCAATGGAATAATAGCTGGTCAGTTTCCGCCCACCGTTTACGGCCGTGGTCCTGAGGGAAATCTTCGTTTGTACCGGAACTTTCACTATTCCCGGCGATACACGATGGTTAAACTGCTGGATTTCAACCGTCAGGGAAATATTATTTTCGTGTACCCCGGACAGAGGAATGAATCCTTTTTTTCTCAGGCCGGCTGCAAGCACTTTCTCAATGACCATGTCAAGTTCCCGGGTGGCAAGGAATGGCTGGCGATTTCCATGACCATCTTCAAGGTAACCCAGCGGGTTTTCAGGTCGTAAATCAATGACCCGCAGGGAAATTTCCTGATGATCAGCAATATTATCAGCGGCAATCGTTTGGATTGATGGTTGGATCACCAAACGTTGCGGCAAGGTCGCACAACCCAGCATCAGCATAATGGACATAATCATAATCGAAGATATTGCGACAATACGGCTCATTTTTTCCTCCGAAATGTTATTTTACGCAACTTTCTAAGTTGTGAAAAAAACAGCTTGAAAAAAATTGTTTCAAGGATATTCCGGCATGGCTCTCGCTCATTCTTGCTGCACATCGTGTGCAGCTCCGAGGTGCCCGCCGCGAATCACCGTCGTGGCGATTCGTTCGGCGGTCAATGCCGCTGTGAGCCAAGCCCGAATATCCTGAATAATGTCTCTTGGCAACACAAGTCAGAAAGTTGAGTTATTTTATAGACCCAACACCATGACTGACTCGAACTATAGCATATTCAGGCTGATAAAAAAGCCCCTTATAGCGCGGACAAACTTGACAAATCCTCATCCACAGGCTAATCATGTAATTTTATAATAACCTGTTTTTTCAACCTGCTGGAGAATGCTGATGAAACGTCCATCACGTTTCTGGATCGCCACCTGCTTAACCTTATGTATCGCTTGCATAACAGCAACCTCAGCTGCCGGTGGGGAAGCGGAGCTCATCCCCCAGCTCACGGTTCGCGGCAATAGCACCCTCCAGGTACCAGCCAATCAACTGCAAATGCAGGTTGGCGTAACCACCGAAGCGAAAACGGTCAAACAGGCATTGGATGAAAATACGAAAAAAATCCAGGCCATCGAGCAGACTTTGAAAGAAATTGGTCTGAGCAGAAAAGAGTACAAAACCGGTCGTTTTCAAGTCCAACCCCGATGGTCAGCACGACCACCAAAATATCATGACGCCTGGCAAGCTGAAATTATCGGTTACCGGGTCAACAACCATTTTTCCATTAAAACCCGGCAAATAGAGCTGGGTGGAAAAATTATTGAATCATGCACCAGGGTTGGGGCTAACACCATTGGCTCGATTATCTTTAATCTTGCAACCCCCCAAATGTACCGGTCACAGGCAATCACGGCAGCGACTGCAAATGCCAGAGCAGACGCCAACGCCCTGGCCTCGGCTGCTGAGCTGAATTTAGGGGAAGTTCTGAACATCAGCCTTGATAATGCAACGTCCACTCCCTTACGTTCCAGGTCCATGGCTTATGCTGAAGGAATGGCTAAATCCGCGGCGCCATCGCTGAACCTGTCCCCCGGAAAAGTCACGGTTCGCGCCAATGTCACCATTACCTATGAAATAAGCGGGTCTCATAAGAAATAATGCTCAGTGACACTTAAACCCAAGAATCACAATCACCAGGAAGGATCATTCATGCAATACCAGGAAATTCTTTTTGATATCAACCAGGAGATCGCTTTTCTCACCCTTAATAATGCCAAAAGAATCAATGCCCTTTCCCGGCGGATGATTGGTGAAATTATCCATGCCCTGCAACAATTGGAAACGGATGAATCAACCAAAGTCCTTATTGTCCGGGCAGCCGGCAATCATTTCTGCGCCGGACACAGCCTGGATGAAATGGTGGACCAGGAAATGAAGGAATACAAGTTTATTTTTGACCAGTGCACCAGGATGATGCAATTGCTTCATGAAATCCCGCAACCGGTCATTGCCCAGGTCCAGGGGATTGCCACCGCCGCTGGCTGCCAGTTAGCTGCCTGGTGCGATCTGGTAGTGGCGGAAGAAGGAGCCAGGTTTGCTACCCCCGGGGTCCAGCTGGGGCTTTTTTGCACCACTCCCATGGTCGCCATCACCAGGGCCATCGGCCGCAAAGCGGCAATGGAAATGCTGCTCACCGGTCGATTCATTCCCGCTGGAGAGGCCAAAGAACTTGGATTGATCAATAAAGTTGTTCCACAGGATGAACTGGCAGCAGAAACATTGGAACTGGCTAGCCAGATTGCCCAGGCCAGCCGCCTGACGTTGGGATTGGGAAAACAGGGGTTTTATGCCCAGATAGATCAACCGGATGAAAAAGCCCTGCATTATGCCAAACACACCATCGCCCTTAACAACCTGGCGGAAGATGCCCAGACGGGAATTAAAGCCTTTTTGAATCAGACCACAGCCCAATGGCAGAACCGCTAAGCCTGAGAGCTACTTTTCCTTCCATACCGGGCTTCGTTTTTCCAGAAATGCACTCACCCCCTCTTTGGCATCTTCGGTAGTACAGAGCCGGGCAAAAGCTTCATTCATATAGTCAAAGGCTTTATAGTAATCCATATCAGCAGCGGTATAAAAAGATTTCTTGGCAATCTGAACCGCAACAGGACTTTTCTGCGCCAACAACGCGGCCCATTCACGGGTGGTTTTTTCCAGCTCCTCTTCCGGCACCACCTTGTTCACCAATCCCATCGCCAAGGCCTTTTCCGCATTGATCAAATCACCATAGAACAACAGCTCAAGCGCCCTTTTTCTGCCGATGGACTGACTTACCGGCACGATAGGGCCGACACAGTTCAAGCCAACATTAATCGCGGTCAAACCAAAACGCGCCCGTTCACCGACCACCGCCAGGTCGCAGGCCGCCACCAGACCGGCCCCATTAGCAGCCGCAACCCCATGAACCTGGGCAATAACCGGTTTCTTCATCCGGCTGATTGTCCCCAAGGGGGTTTCCATACACTCAATCCACTCACGATACTCCGAAGCAGTTTTAGCAAAAAAATCACTGACGTCAATACCGGCACAAAATGCCTTGCCCGCACCGTTGATAATGATAACCCGCACCCGTTGATCCGCATCAAGCTCCCGTAAAGCCTGACTGAGTTCCTCAGCCAGAGTGGTAGTAAACGTGTTCAGATTTTTCGGGCGGTTAAGGGTTATTTCACCAACATAATCATCTCCAACAGCCACTTTAATACTGTCATAATTCATCATTTTTCTCCTTTTAATTTCAGCCTGAAAAGCAAATCCCTACCGACTTATGGAGTTATCAATTTTACAGTTGGAAAATATGATCGGTATCTTGAGACATCTCTGGTAATTAAATCCAAATTCTGAACAGCGGCTTGGGCACCAATAAAAAAATCCGGAAGGGGAGCCCTTTTTACACCCTTTCTTTTTTTGTATTCCAAGTACGCTTTTCCAGCTAAAAACAATGCCTCTTTGGGAATTTCCAACATCTGAAAACCAGCTTTAGCGATTGCGGATTCAAGGTTCTCTATCGTCTTAAAACCAATGGAAATTTCAGTATAGACAATTGAATTGACATACAAGATTCCCAATTGATCATATTCATCCAATCTTGCTTCAGACCAATCAGCCCATTTCGGATCATTGAGAAAAACATCCAAAACAATATTCGAATCAACGAGAACCCCTTTCATTTATCTCCTCTTGTCAGGGCCATTATTTCATCAGTTGTCATTTTAACGTTTCCTATCCCTCTCAATTTCCTGAATTTGTATGTTTTTTTGGGTTCGCCTTTCCGTTTCACCAAATAAATTCGGTCTTTCTCTTCTATAAAATCAACTTCAACCGCAGGAGTTATTCCTAATTTTTCCCGAATTTCCTGGGGAATCGTGACTTGTCCTTTTATGGTCACTCTCATGATTGCACCTCCAGTAATATGTAATACTGGTAATACTAATACTTTTGCTTATTTTTGTCAATCATGAACATCCCATACATCACCAACAACCATCACCGACGGCAAAAACTATCTCCTGTCAGCCTATGATGATTTTTTGAATACCTGAGACGCATGGTCAATATCTTCAGGACAGAAAACAAAAAGGGTCCTGCCTTCAGAAGGGGAAACCGAACCGTAGACATAATTGATATTAATACCGGCATCACCGATTTTTTTGGCGGCTTCCGCCAGGGAGCCGGGACGGTTATCCAACTCAACCGCCATGACCGGCATAATATCATAAATATAACCATGTTCAGCCAGCAGATCCATGGTTTTATCGCTATCGCTGACCAATAAACGGATAAGAGCAAACTGTTCCGAATCTTTCTGGATCATGCCATAACTGGCAGCCGTGGCATAGCGTCGGAAAATTTTACCCCGGGCGTTAAAAAGTTCTTTAACGTAACTGGTAGCATCCTGAATAGTTATGGCATCAATATTGATGCTATTTTCGGCCAGCATCAAAGTCAGTTTGGATAATTCTCCCGGTACATTTTTCAGGAAAAGTGTAATCTCAGTACGAACCATGAATTCCTCCTCAGTAAAAATATTTCCAACTTCTTTCACCACAGATCAGACGGCTTATTTTGACCTCTAACCATGATCATCATTGGTTGTCAAGGATAATAAAGAAAGAAATATCTCAGTATTCCTGAATCCATTTCAAAGCAGCAGCCTTTTGTTCGGGAAGAAAATGTTTCACTTCTATGCTGGGGAAAAAATGATCCGCTACATCAGTCCATTTTTCCATCCATTTAATCCTGGACACCACCGCCTTTCTGGCGAATTTCTTAAAATTCGGCAGGGCAAATTTCAGGTCATCAACCAGGGCCGGCAGCGAAATCCAACCAAATGATTCTACCTCTACATAAATGCTGATTCGCTCATGCTCAGCAAACATTTTTTTCATAACTTCAATCATGGCGTCCATATCCCAGCGTTCAATTTTCCCGGATACTTTGACCCCAATAACATGATCCGCTTCCATGGGTATTTGTTGCGTCATTGGCAAACCTCCTCAAGGTTTTCAGGATTGATACACATTTTCACCAGCCTGATTTGTCAACAATATCGTTACAAAAACGAAAATCAGATACATTGAAAAAACGTTCAACCAGCCAGTGACGATTCGGTATGCGCCGTAAAAGCCTGGGGCATACATTCCCCTTTTAAACCGCAAAGGCTCGGGGACAGTCCCGGTTTTGCTTACTGCAGTACACTTCATAAGGAGGAAGGTAGACTTAAAAAATATCGGCTGAAAAAATATATACCCGTGTTTCCGACTGCTGCCAGCATTTGCTCGACAAACCGGCCTTCATGCAGGTATGGTCAAGGAATTCCTCCCGACTCCAACCATATTCAGTTGCCACCTGGGGAAGTAACAGGCCGGCATAACCCTGACTTTCAAGGTACAACCCATGAACACCGACTTCAATCTCTTTAATATCTTTGACGAGATGCAAGGGAGTCAGAACTGATATCTCCAGTTCCAACTCATCAAGCTCAGCTTTACTAACCGGGGGGAAACGGGGATCGCTAAAAGCTGCTGCCGGTGCCATTTCCCTGATGGTTTCAACCAGGGGCAGGTTCCCCTGGATATGACCGATACAACCCCTTAACGCCCCATGTTTTGTCAAAGTAACAAAAGCTCCCCGTTTTTCTTCCAGGTGACCACCTGGCGGAGCCTCAGGTAAGGGCTTGGTTTCCTGAAATCTGGCCGTAATTTCCGCCATCGCCAGCTGGCGAAGAAAGCTTTTTTCCGCTTCGGTCAACCCCAGATCAACGCCTACTTGGTGTTCCTTCCTTTTCTCCATTTTTCAGCCACCATTCCTTAAATTTTTCTTGAATAGAAACATATTTCAATCTGTCTCTCATTATTTACTCAACTTTCTGAGTTGCTCTAAAAACAGCGAAATAAATCTCCAGGGGATGTTCAGGCATGGCTCACGCTCATTCTCGCCGGCCGTCCATGGCCTGCCTGTGCGTGCCGCACGCAGACAGGCTATGAGCCAAGCCCGAACATCCTGCTAATATGTCCCTGGCAATGCAAGTCAGAAAGTTGAGTTATTTATATATGGCCGCCGCCATATACCCCACCACCTGGCCACGATCCCCGGTCACATCACCGGAATTCTGATAAGCAACCACCCGGGCACCGGTGGCACCAAGCTTTGCCGCCAGCATCATGACCGCCACCATCGGCCCGGCACCACAGGCTTCAGCTTTGCCGCCAGCAACAACATTCCAGAGTGCCCGTGAATCATTATTGTTTACCGCCTCCAGAATATTACTATCCAGGCTCACGGCTTCATCATAGGAGTGATAATGAGAAAGGTCAGAGCTGGCCACCAGCAACACCCGCTTCCCAAACAGTACGGTTCCCAAAGCCTCTACCATCATGGAAGCAGTCTCCCAATCCTGGGAACCCATCACCACCGGGATTAAAGCAAACTTCGACAGAACAACCTGTAAAAACGGTAACTGGACCTCCAGGGCGTGTTCCTGGCGATGAGCCTGGTCAACATAATGGAAAACACTGTATTCACTCAATAACTTCTGGACAATATCTCCCGCCAGGGGAATAACGCCCAGCGGGGTCTGATAATCACCGGAAGAATACAGTGAGGCACCCTGGAAATAGGTATGGTGGCTTGGCGAAATAACCAGGACATAATCATAATCGGCCCTTGACAGCTGGCAATAGGCCGCCGCCGCAACCCTGCCTGAATACATATACCCCGCATGGGGACTTATGAGACCAATAACGGCGCCGGGAACCTTGTCAATCCCGGCAGCACTATCTAAATAACTATCGATATCATCTCGCAGAACCTTCGGCTCAGACGGATAAAATGTTCCGGCAACCGCCGGCACCCTGTCTATATTTTCGTGCATCAGCCCCTCCCGGGAAAGCATATTTTCTTTTCCCTTGATTATTATCAACAGACTACGTATAAAATCCAACAGTCGGTAATTCTACTAAATAATCTATCATGCTTCCGTTAGTTGTCAAGCCCGTTGAAAAAACTATGGAAAAAAAAGATATTCTCAGCAATCTGGAAAATCTGCTTTTATCCCAATTTGACATCCGGGTTGTATATGAAAATCTCCTTTCCCAATCCATCAGAAGAAAACGAGGCCTCTGCCGTTTTGATGATGAATACCTATTTATTATCAATGAGAAAGAAAAAACCGATTATAAAATTGCCGCCATCTGTGAAATCCTCACAAACTTTGATCTGGAGTCGGTATACCTCCCCCCTCAAGTAAGAAAGGTTATTGATAAAAATAGAAAAACCGGCTGAAATTGCACCAAAAAAGCAGAGGGGATTGCCTGGTCAGGCAATCCCCTCTGATACTTCAGAAACAAAAAACTAGTTTACTTTTCGACGATGGCATCACTTGGGCAAACTTCGACACAAGAACCACATTCAACGCATTTCTCCTGATCGATTACATAAATATCATCACCTTCATAGATGGCGTCTTCAGGACATTCTTCCTCACAGGTGCCACAGGATACACATTCATCGGTAATTACATACATGGTCAAACCTCCTCCAGTTTACAGCCGACCATCGGGGGATACCCATCATTGGTCCCCAACCCGGAAGGCAGTTTATATTTTGACCGGCAGCCCCTGGCCACCAGTCAGCTTACAACTAAATTTCCATTACTTCCTGTTCTTTAAGCTCAATAATTCCATCAATTTTGCCAACAAATTCATCGGTCAGTTTCTGGACTTCATCCTGACCTTTCTTATTTTCATCCTCGGTAATTTCTTTATCTTTTTCCATCGTCTTCAGCATATCGATACAATCACGACGACAGGAGCGGACTCCTATTTTCGAGCTCTCCCCAGTTTTTTTCACTACCTTAACCAACTCCCGGCGGCGCTCTTCAGTGGGGCGCGGCATAACCAATCGAATCTGCTTGCCATCATTGGTGGGATTTACCCCCAGGTCTGATTTATTAATGGCCTTATCAATCTCGCCCAGCATGTTATTATCCCAGGGTTGAATAACAATCATGCGGCTTTCCGGGACGGAAAGTGATGCTACCTGATTGAGGGGTGTTGGCACACCATAATAATCGACTTTGACCCCATCAAGCAGCGAAAGTGATGCCCTGCCGGTTCGTACTCGACCCAGATCCCGCTTCAGAGCCTCAACGGCTTTCTGCATGCTTTCCCGGCCTTCTTCCAGCACCTCTGCAATAAATTCCTGCGCCATATTTATCCCCTTCCTACAAATGTGCCGATCGATTCACCACAGACAGCTTTTTTGATATTACCTTTCTTGGTAAGGCTGAACACCAGAATCGGCAGGTGGTTATCCATACAAAGAGAAATAGCCGTGGCATCCATAACTTTCAAACCCTTCTGGAGCACATGGAGATAGGTAAGTTCATCGTACTTGACCGCATCGTCATATTTCAGCGGATCACGATCATAAACACCATCCACCTTGGTCGCCTTGATAATAATATCAGCCTGAATTTCCATGGCCCGCAAAGAAGCCGCCGTATCCGTGGTAAAATAAGGATTGCCGGTACCGGCAACGAAAATAACAACTCGCCCCTTCTCCAAGTGGCGTACCGCCCGACGGCGAATATACGGCTCAGCAACCTCCTGCATGGAAATGGCACTTAATACCCGGGTGTAGACACCAAGCTGCTCCAATGCATCCTGAAGGGCCAGGCCATTGATAACCGTGGCCAGCATACCCATGTAATCCGCTGCCACCCTATCCATGCCGGAAGATGCTGCCGGAACTCCACGAAAAATATTCCCGGCACCGATTACAATCGCAATTTCTATTCCCAGATCATGGACATCGCGGATTTCTTCAGCAAAAGAACGGATTGTCGCTTCATCAATACCATATGTCCTTTCCCCCATCAAGGCTTCACCACTTAACTTCAGCAAAACCCGCTGATAGGGAAATGTTCCTTTTGACATGAGCACCAATTTCTATTTCAGCTGATCCGCCACTTCCTGGGCCAGGTCACAACTCCTTTTTTCCAGCCCTTCACCCAGCAGATAACGGCTGAATCTCCTGATAATGATATTTTCACCGGTTTTGGCAATCATCTCTTTAACCAGCTCTTCTATGGTTATATCAGGATTTTTAACGAATTTCTGCTCCATAAGGCAGTTTTCCGCATAAAATTTCTCTATCCTGCCGGTGACGATCTTATCGACAATCTTTTCAGGCTTTCCACTTTCCAGGGCCTGAACTCGAAAAATCTGTTTTTCTTTTTCTACATCATCGGCAGGCACATCATCACGGGTGATACCCAGCGGATTGGCAGCCGCAACCTGCATGCAGATATCCTTGACAAAAGCCTGAAAATCATCAGTGCGGGCAACAAAATCCGTTTCACAATTAATTTCAACCATAACGCCTATTTTTCCACCGGCGTGAATATAGGAACCTACAAGTCCTTCTGAAGTTATTCTGCCACTCTTCTTGGATGCCGCGGCCAAACCTTTTTCCCGCAAAAAGTCAACGGCATCATCAAGCACACCATCTTTCTCCTTGAGGGCTTTTTTGCAATCCATAATCCCGGCCCCGGTTTTCTCCCGCAGCTCTTTCACCATTACAGCAGTTATTTCTGCCATGTTTTCATCCTCCGATATCTTCTCCCCACCGACATCATTCGGTAATGGGTCAGCAAGTAATTATTTTAACGACTTCTTTATAAAAAAAACCGCAAATCTTATTCAACGACCGGGGTTTCTTTTATTTCTTCAGCCACTGCAGGTCCGGTTTCTTCGACTACTTCCGGTTCAGCATTTTCCGCCTCTTCCACAGCTACAGCCTCGGGCTCTTCAACCACTGCCGCCGACTCAGCTTCTTCGCCAACCCGTTCAATAATAGGACCTTCTCCAGCCTCAGTTTCCTGAAAAGCAGCCTCATCAACCTCTTTATCCGTTGCCGCCTGTTTTCTTTCCTCACGCAGCATTTTTCCTTCCAGAGCAGCATCGGCAATCCGGGAACAAAACAATTTAATCGCCCGAATGGCATCATCATTGCCGGGAATCAGGTAATCTATGGGATCAGGATCACAGTTGGTATCGACCACCGCAACCACCGGGATACCCAATTTATTGGCTTCAGCCACCGCGATTGATTCCCGTTTGCAGTCAATCACAAAAATACAGGCAGGCGGTTTCTCCATATCTTTAAGCCCGCCAAGATTTTTCTCCAGCTTTTCCCGCTGCCGCTCCAGAGAAACAACCTCTTTCTTGATCAGAAGATCATATGTACCATCAACCTTCATGGTTTCCAGCCTTTTCAGCCGGGCAATACTTTTCTTAATGGTCTGGAAATTGGTCATCATCCCTCCCAGCCATCTTTGATTTACCCAATACATACCACATCTTTTTGCTTCTTCTTCAATGTGCTCCTGGGCTTGACGTTTAGTCCCGACAAAGAGGACTTCACCACCATCTGCAACTAGCTCGACCACTTTTTTATAAGCTTTGCGGAAGAGGGGCAGTGATTTCTGCAAATCAATAATATAAATTCCATTACGAGCGCCGAAAATGTACTTTTTCATCTTCGGGTTCCAACGTTTTGTCTGGTGACCGAAATGGACTCCAGCCTCCAGCAACTGTCTCATTTTAATAACTGATGCCATATTCTTCTCCTTGTTTTTTTGTTTTACCGCCGCCCCTTATCCATACCCACCGAACAATGTCCGGCACAACGACATGAATAACATTAACAACCAGGAACGTGAGATTTATAAGCCTGAAACCTGGATTTGCTACCATAAAAATTACTCTTTTGCAAGAGCAAAAATCCGCTTGGCAGCCCTGATATCTTTAGCAATTTGAGCCTGAAGGCCAGCCACTTCCGTAAAGGCAATGGTATCCCGCAAGCGCTCCAAAAAAATAATTTTAATAGTCTCCCCATAAAGATCCCGGGAAAAGCTCAGAATATGGACCTCAACGGTCAACCCCGTATCACCAAAGGTGGGATTATAGCCGATACTCACTACCCCCTGCCACCGCCGTTCACCATACTCAACCCAAACCGCATACACCCCTTCCCGGGGATAAAGCTCCGCCTCCGAACGAATATTGGCCGTGGGAAACCCCAGATCCTTGCCACGATTTTTCCCCGGCCTGACAACCCCTTCAACGGAATAATAGCGGCCCAACAGCCGGGCCGCCGGCATAACCTCACCAGCCATAATATGCTGTCGCACCCTGGTGCTGCTGACAACCTTGCCATCCATAAGAAAAGGCTGGGCAATCACGGTCTTAAAACCCATTTCAAAACCAAGTTCAGTCAACAGCTTGATATCCCCTTCCCGGTCACGACCGAAATGATAATTATCACCCACAATCACCGTATGCGCGCCCAGGCGTTCGACAATAATCCGGCGGGCAAAATCAGCAGCTGGCAGGTTGGCAAAATCCCGGGTAAAGGGTGCACACACCAGGGCATCAATACCGGTTTTGGCGATAAGCTGTATTTTTTTAACCAGGGGAGTAATCAGAAAAAGGCGACGTTCAGGAAAAATCAGTTTAAAAGGATGTGGCTGAAAGGTTAAGGCAACCGCGTTCTTGCCCTCCCGCGCTGCCACTTCTTTGACCAGTAAAAAAAGTGACTGATGTCCCAGGTGTACACCGTCAAAATTACCGATGGTCAGGATGGTGCCGCCTGGCGGAAACTGCTGTTCCCAAAGATTCAAATATTCCTTCATGGTATCCGACCAGATAAAAAAGGTTGTTTTCAGCCAGCTCACGGTTACCCGCCAGCGGTCAGGAAACAACCCTAAAAATTCAACCCTTGATGTAGCCGGTTTTGATGCTAAACCAGGTTGCCGGTTTTAATCAATCAGCCTTGTTCATGAAGCGAAAAAATTCATTACCACTACCCAGAACCAAGGTTGACTTATCCGCCAATGCCTTTTTATATGCCTGCAGGCTGCGAAAAAAATTATAGAAATCTTCATCCTGCTGGAAGGCCTTGGCATAAATAGCAATTGCCTTCTGCTCCCCCTCCCCGCGAACTTCCTGCGATTTGCGGTAGGCCTCAGCCAGAAGAATTGTCCTTTCTTTTTCAGCCTTGGAACGAATTTTAATTGCCTCCTCTTCACCTTCCGAGCGGTATTTTTTTGCCTGTCGCTGGCGTTCAGCCTGCATGCGGGAAAACACGTGCCGCTCATTTTCAACCGGCAGGTCAGCCCTTTTGACCCGCACATCCACGACTTCAATCCCATAATCAGCCGCGGCCTCGTTACTATTCATCGTGACTGTTTTCATAATTTTCGTCCGCACTTTAGCGACAATATCATTCAGTGTTTCCTTGCCCAGTTCCACCCGAAATTCGGAATAAATGATATCATCAAGCCTTGATTGGGCTCCGGCGACATTCTTTACGGTCTGGTAAAACTTCAGCGGATCAACAATCCGCCATTTAGCATAGTTATCAACCACCAGATTTTTCTTATCACTGGTGACGATTTCCGCCGGAGCGGCATCGTAAACCAGCAAACGACGATCAAAAAATATCACCTGTTGCAACAAGGGCACTTTAAAATTCAAACCTGGTTCTGTTATCACCCGTACCGGTTTCCCCAGCTGCAGAATCAGTGCCTGCTGTCTTTGATCAACCTGAAACAATGTGGACAGGATCACCATGATAATAATAACCCCGGCAATGACAATTAATCTCATACTCATATTCTTCATACGTTATTCCTTATAAATATTATTGATTTTTCAGCCTTTTACGAAAGTATCCATATTACCTGGCGGGTCGTTCCTTCAAACGAAGAGGATCAATAGGCAATAACGGCAAAAGATTCTGCTTCACTTTTTGATCAATAATAATTTTATCAACCTTAGCCAACACCTTTTCCATGGTTTCGAGATACATACGCTTACGGGTTACCGAAGGGGCCTGTTGATATCCCCGAAGATTGGACAAAAAACGGGCAGCGTCACCCTGGGCAATATTAATCATTTCCGACTTGGATGCCATTGCTTGATTAATCATCTCAGTCGCCTTACCCTTGGCTTTAGGCAGAATATCATTCTGATATCCCTGGGATTCATTAATAAGCTTAATTTTATTTTCCTTGGCGCTGGCCACATCCTTAAAGGCTTCAATAACCGCTTTCGGCGGGTGGACATCCTGCAGTTGAACCGCCACCACCACTATTCCGGCTTCATAGCGGTCCAGGATTTCCTGTAAAAGAGCCTTTACTTCCTGCTGAATCTTAAATTTACCCCCGGTCAGGACCTCATCAATAACGGATTTGCCGATAATTTCCCGCATTGAGGCCTCCGCCGCGTCATGAACGGTTTTTCCCTGATCAACAACCTTAAAAAGGTAGTTGACCGGATCTTTAATCCGGTATTGAACAATAAACTGGGCATCGACAATATTTTCATCACCAGTCAGCATCAACGATTCATGGGGAATTTTCTGATAGCGGGCCGGCGCTGCCTGTGAGATGGTCCTGAAACCAATTTCCAACCGTTTTACCTGGGTAACCCGGGGTTTTATCACCGTTTCAACCGGAGTCGGCATATGCCAATGGGGCCCCGAGGTGGTGGTATATACCACTTTGCCAAAGCGCTGCACCACCCCCTGCTCATCCGGACCAACGATATAAAACCCGGTAGCCAGCCAGCCAATCAGGATGAGCAACAAAACAATCCCGATCCCACCGGGAAGTTTAGTCGGAAATTTTCCCCCAAACTTCTGTTTAAGCTTTTTAATGATGTCTTCCAGGTCAGGTGGCTGAGAACCGCCACCGCGATTATCATCTCCATTATATTCCCATGGCATAGAGAACGCTCCTTTCAAAGTTCTTTTGATTCGACATTTTTTACCAACCAACAAGATTGTGACTATAGACTAATCACGGGGGTCACGTCAACCCGCTAAATGTAGCCAGAGGGGTCAAGTCTGCTCTTGACTCTTGAGGAGGCGGGTGGAAGGAGACAGAAGACGGAAGGCAGTAGGTCCGCAGGCGAAGGAAGGCGGGAAAGTGAATTATCACAAATTCAGGACCCAAGACAAAAAAAATTTCACCACGAAGGACACGAAGGACACGAAGAAATGAAATTTGATGATCTGTCCCATTCTGTTATTGGTTGTGCTTTGGAGGTTCATAGCCATTCAGGGCCAGGTTTGTTGGAATCCACCTATGAGCAATGCCTTGCTCATGAACTTACAATG
>JAYEKE010000063.1 GCA_034660915.1 Pseudomonadota bacterium | reverse complement strand
TATAATATTCTACTTCTACCTTGGCAAAAGGTACGGGCTTGCCATCCAGTTTTACTATCCCCTGGAAAACATTGCCGGCATAGAGACCATAAGGTTTGGCCAGTGGAACAATCTCGGTTTTCAGGCCGATTTCTTCATCCCAGCCCTCGTCATCGCCGAAAGCCGTTACCACGGTCTTGGTGTAATGGATGATGAAACAATCTTCAGCCGGTTCCCAGTAGGGTTTTGGTTCCATGTAAAAGGCATAAACTCCCGGCCTTTTGATCTGATAGTCAATCTGCCAGGCAGTGTGTTTCATGACTTTGGTTCTGGTGAGTGAATTGGTCAGGTCATGTTTCCGCCCGGCGGTGACAACGCTGAATTTCGGTTTTGTCAGTTCCATTCCGTGGCCTTCAAAGGGATGAGAGAAGGAAAGGGTCAGGCGCACTGTTCGTGGATCCGCCTGCATGATCATGGAATCCGAGGGAATAAGCATGCCGAAATGGGCCAGACAAATTCCGGCGGTTAAAAAAATCAACAGGGCGAATGAGATGGCGGCGGCAGCTATTTTTTTCATTTGATTCTTCCTATGCAAAAAAAAACCACGAGGGTTACAGACCTTCACGGTCATGATACCTTCGTGGTATTTTTCAGCAATTACTATTTGTTATTCAGAAAAATATGTTTTCAGCCTGCGAGCTTCTGCCCGGAAATTTTCATAATTCAATAACGCAAACGCCTGGGAATGTCAATCTGAAAAAATCTTGACAGGATTTTCTGCTGCGGATAGCGATCAGAGAAAAATTGCTGATTATATTTATGGAGCCGATAGATGGAAATAAAATCTCCTGGAGATCATAAAGTCATAAAAAAGTATTTCCCCTTTCTGCGTCTGGGGGTGCAGGGTGTCTTTGCGTTTTTCTGCCTGCCGGTTGGCTGAAAAATGCTTGACAGATTCTTTGTTGCAGGATATCTAGTAGATAATAATAATTACTGAAAAGTGAAAAATTAAGATGATGAAAAGTTCATCCACTCTGGATGTCAAGATGATGAATGATCTTCTCGCTGAGTTTGAGTCGGTTTGCCATCGAATTGATCTTCGGCTTACCCATCAGCGCCGTGAGATATATCGCCTCCTGCTTAATGCCGATGATCATCCTTCGGCGGAAACTCTCTATGAGAGGCTGCGTCAAGAGATGCCTACCATTTCTTTGGACACCGTCTACCGGAATCTTCATACTTTGGAAGCTCATGATCTTATCGTGAGAGTTCCAACTGGTAAAAGCCAGGCCCGTTTTGAGGCCAGGAGAATGAAACATCATCATCTTATATGCAGCCGCTGTGGTGAAATTACCGATATGCAATGGCAGGCTTTTGACAACAGTGAACTTCCTGGTTATGCTTCTTCCTGGGGGCAAGTGACAGAGAAGCAGGTAATCATGACTGGGGTTTGTAACAAATGTCTGCAAAAGGAACGAACCCCGTGAGTGTTTTTTTTGCCTATTATATAGTAACTAATCCTATATAATAATAACAATAAAATAGTAATAATAATTTTTTAGCTGTACAAATCCAAACCTGAAAAAAAGGAGAACGAAGATGAATGAAGAAAGCAAGTGTCCGGTAACGGGCAGATCTAGCAGTGACGTAGCCAGCCGTAGCACGTCAAACCGAGACTGGTGGCCGAACCAGTTGAACCTTAACATTCTGCACCAGCATTCATCCAAGTCCAATCCAATGGGCGAGGAATTCAACTACGCTGAAGAATTCAAGAAACTTGATCTGGACGTCCTGAAGAAGGACATATATGCGCTGATGACCGACTCGCAGGACTGGTGGCCGGCGGACTATGGTCACTACGGGGGGCTCTTCATCCGGATGGCGTGGCACAGCGCCGGCACCTACCGCATGGGCGACGGCCGCGGCGGGGCAGGTTCCGGCAATCAACGCTTGGCGCCTCTCAACAGCTGGCCCGACAACGTGAACCTTGACAAGGCGCGCCGTCTGCTCTGGCCGATCAAACAGAAATATGGCAACAAGATCTCCTGGGCCGATCTGATGATCCTCGCCGGCAACTGCGCGATGGAATCGATGGGATTCAAGACCTTCGGCTTCGGCGGCGGGCGCGAGGACATCTGGGAGCCGGAAGAGGACGTCTACTGGGGTTCCGAGGAAGAATGGCTGGCTACAAGCGACATGCCCAAGAGCCGTTATTCCGGTGACCGGGATCTCGAAAACCCCCTGGCGGCCGTTCAGATGGGCCTGATCTACGTGAACCCGGAAGGCCCGGACGGTGAGCCGGATGCTCTCGCGTCGGGCCGCGACGTTCGCGAGACCTTCGCCCGCATGGCCATGAACGACGAGGAGACCGTTGCCCTGGTCGCCGGCGGTCACACCTTCGGCAAATGTCATGGTGCTGGTGATGCAGCGCATGTCGGTCCGGAACCGGAAGCTGCATCCATCGAGGAACAGGGGCTCGGCTGGAAGAGCAGCCACGGCAGCGGCAAGGGGGGTGACACGATCAGCAGCGGCTTGGAGGGTGCCTGGACGCCGAAACCGACCCAGTGGGATATGGGTTATTTCGACATACTGTTCAAATATGACTGGAATCTGGTGAAAAGCCCTGCCGGTGCCTACCAATGGGTTCCGGTCAATCCGGATGAAAAGGATCTCGCGCCTGCCGCTCACGATCCGGCGAAGCGGGTTACGACCATGATGACCACGGCAGACCTCTCGCTGAGGATGGATCCGATTTATAAGGCGATTGCGAAGCGGTTCCACGAGAACCCGGAGGAATTTGCGGACGCGTTTGCCCGGGCGTGGTTCAAGCTGACCCACCGCGACATGGGCCCCCGCTCGCGCTATCTTGGCCCGGAAGTACCGGCCGAGGAACTGATCTGGCAGGATCCGGTGCCCGCAGTCGATCATGAGTTGATCGACGCGCAGGATATCGCCGACCTCAAGGGCAAGATTCTGGCTTCGGGCCTTTCTGTCTCCCAACTGGTCTCGACGGCTTGGGCTTCGGCGTCCACGTTCCGCGGTTCTGACAAGCGCGGCGGGGCGAACGGGGCGCGCATTCGCCTCGCGCCGCAAAAGGGTTGGGAGGTCAACCAGCCCGAGCAACTTGAGGCTGTGCTGCAGGCCCTTGAGGGAATCCAACAGGAGTTCAACGCCGCGCAGTCCGGCGGGAAAAAGGTATCCCTTGCGGATCTCATCGTTCTGGGTGGTTGCGCCGCTGTCGAAAAAGCTGCCAAGGACGCCGGTCACGATGTAAACGTTCCCTTCACGCCGGGACGCACGGATGCGTCGGAGGAACAGACCGACGTGGTGTCGTTTCACGTACTCGAACCGAAGGCGGACGGGTTCCGTAACTACCTCAAAGCTAAATATGCCGTATCGGCAGAGGAAATGTTGGTTGATAAGGCGCAGTTGCTGACCCTGACTGCTCCTGAAATGACGGTTCTGGTCGGTGGCATGCGCGTCTTGAATGCCAACTTCGGGCAGTCCCCGCACGGTGTCTTTACCCGGCAGCCCGAGACGCTCACCAACGACTTTTTCGTGAATCTGCTCGATATGAGCACGACGTGGAAGGCAACCTCGGAAGATGAACAGGTGTTCGAGGGTCGTGATCGCAAGAGTGGCGAACTCAAGTGGACCGGTACCCGTATCGATCTCATCTTCGGTTCGAACTCCCAACTCCGGGCCTTGGCGGAAGTCTACGGATGTGAGAACTCCCAGGAGAAGTTCCTGCATGACTTTGTAGCGGTGTGGAATAAAGTAATGAACCTTGACCGTTTCGATTTGGAGGTGCCTTCCTGAAAAATGAAACGAGAAATTTCCAAGAAAGTTATGGACGAAGTTGCCATATATTGTTAGAAAAGAATAATGGAGAGGGGTCATGAAAGATAATGATCAAGGTTGGAGTCCCTACGTAGCCGGTGCGCTGAGCGGACTGCTCATTGTTTTTTCCGTGCTGATTGCTGGAAAATACTTTGGCGCTTCCACCGCTTTTGTGCGCTCGGCCGGGATGCTGGAAAAAATTGTTTTGCCCGAGCATGTGGAGAAGGTGGCCTATTTTGTCAAAAAAAGTCCAAAAATTGACTGGCAGTGGATGTTTGTCATCGGGATTCTGGTCGGTGCTTTTATTTCTGCGATAAGTTCCGCCACCTTTAAAGTCCAGGCAACGCCGACCATGTGGCAGAGCCGCTTTGGCAATAGCATCGGTAAACGTTTTCTGGTGGCTTTTGTCGGCGGAGTCATTGCCATGTTCGGGGCTCGTCTTGCCGGTGGCTGACCCAGCGGGCATGGGCTGAGCGGTTCGCTGCAGCTTTCGGTAAGCGGTTTTATCGCGGTTGTCTGTTTTTTTGCCGGTGGGATTGTTGTTGCCCGCCTGATCTATGGCAGGAGCTGATCATGAAGATGCTTGTCTATGGTTTGATTACCGGTATTATCTTTGGGGTTTTGCTCCAAAAAGCCAGGGTATTGCGCTATGATAAACAGGTAGGTGCCATGCGGCTGCAGGATATGACAATTGTCAAATTCATGTTTTCCGCTATTCTGGTGGGCACGGTGGGCATCTACCTGCTCCTGGATATGGGTATGGTCAGTTTATCGGTCAAGCCGACCATCCTGGGGGCCAATATCATCGGTGGCTTAATCTTCGGGGCTGGCTGGGGATTATTGGGTTATTGCCCCGGTACTGCACTGGGAGCCCTGGGAGAAGGTCGTCTGGACGCCTTGGCAGGTATTGTCGGCATGCTGGTGGGGGCGGTGTTGTTTGCCGAAGCCTACCCAATGTTGAAAAAAACGGTCTTCACCTGGGGAAATTATGGCAAAATTACCCTGCCTCAGGTTTTTGGTGTCAATCATTGGCTGTTCATCATCGTTTTCATCGGTTGTGGATTTGCCCTCTTTTTCTTTTTTGAGCGACGAAGGTTGTAATTACAATAATAGATTCAAATCGTAGTGTTGACCATAGCGTCCGGGCGCCACATATGTGGCGCCCTTTTATTGAGATTGTCGGGAAATTGTCAGCTTTTTTCTATGGCTTCGGCCTTGAGTTCTTTTCTAAGGATTTTGCCGGTGGCAGTCATTGGCAGGGATTTACGGATATTCACCACCCGGGGATATTTATAGGCGGCCATCTGCTATTTTGACCAGGTGATAATTTCATCCGGCTGTCATGCGGTTTGACCTTTCGGGAAATATTGTGCTACGAAAAAGGTATGAATAGGGTAGAAAAAAGAAAAAAATTATACCGGAACGCCCTTAAGCAGGCCTGAATATGAGCCTGATTTCTGGAAACCTGGCCAAAATGGTCAGCAGACTTGATAACCCTGTTTCCTATCAGCTTCCGGCAGGGACGATATCGGTCCCCTTGAATCAGTATATTGGCCAACCGTTGAGCATCAATTTTACCGGCCGGATAAACTGTATTGCCTGCGGACGGCTGATTAAGAAAAGTTTTCAGCAGGGTTACTGCTTTCCCTGTGTGCGGAAACTGGCAGTCTGTGATATCTGCATGGTGAAGCCGGAAAAGTGCCATTATGCCGCCGGTACCTGCCGGGAACCAGCCTGGGGTGAAGCCCACTGCCTGCAGGACCATTATGTCTACCTGGCCAACACCTCCGGGGTGAAAGTTGGAATTACCCGGCTTTCCCAGGTTCCCACCCGCTGGATTGACCAGGGAGCAGTCCAGGCCCTGCCTCTCTATCGGGTAAAAGAGCGCCTGATATCCGGTCTGCTGGAGGTGCGGCTGAAAGAAGAATTGAGTGACCGTACCGACTGGCGGCGTATGCTTTGTGGTGATCCGGAGATTGTTGATTTGCCGGCGATTGCCAAAACACTGCATGAACGTTTTGCCGCTGATATTGCTGATTTGCGGAAACTTTTTGGTGAGGATTCAGTTACCTTCATGGATGGCGCAAGTCCTGTAGACATTACCTATCCTGTTTCCCGTTATCCTGAAAAGATAAGTGCCTATAATCTTGACAAAACCCCGGAAATCAGTGATGTACTGCTGGGAATTAAAGGCCAATACCTGATTTTCGCCGGTGGGGTACTCAATGTCCGCAAGTATGGCGGTTATTTTGTCGAGCTGACCACAGGCGAATAAATTGTAAATATTCTGGTACTTCCAAATTGTCTCGATGTGAGGACAGAATTTAATTCTGTCCCCGTGCGAAGCACCCCAAGGGCACTTCCTCGCTGTCGCTCAGGGCGTAAGCGAAACAAAGGTGCAAACCAGTGCGACAAGCAGGCGAAACATTTTGAAAAAACTTTTTCCATTTTTATGCCTTATCCTGGCGGCCTTATGCTGGGGTGCTAATTTCGTTGTTGGTCGGGCGCTTAATAATGATATTCCCCCCCTGGCTTTCAATTTCTGGCGCTGGACCATAGCGCTGGTTTTTCTGCTGCCATTAAGCGGTTTCAAAGTGTGGCAATATCGGCGGATTGTCCGCCGGCATCTGCCTTTGACCATCATGCTGGCAGCGACCGGAGTGGCCGGGTTCAACAGCCTGATTTATACCGCCCTGCATTCAACCACCGCCATTAATGCCGCCCTGATGATTTCTACGGTTCCCTTGCAGGTGCCGGCGATTTCCTATGTTTTTTTCAAAACCCCATTGACCGGCCGGCAGGCGCTGAGCACAGCCGTATCCATGTTGGGAGCCCTGGTGGTCATCGCCCACGGTAAGTTGGCACATATCCTGGCCCTTGATTTTTCCGTCGGTGACCTGCTGGTTTTAACCGCGGCTTTTTTCTGGTCGCTCTATACCGCCTTTTATCACCGGCGCCCCCGGGAAATTCCCCCGCTTGATTTTCTGGTTATCATCTCCTTGCTGGGGGTGTTGATGCTCCTGCCTTTTTACCTTCATGAACTTGCTACTGTCGGCGGTTTTCCCCTCAATAAAATCAATATCACTGCCATCCTTTACGTGGCGCTTTTTGCTTCCGTCATTGCCTTCATTGCCTGGAATCACGGGGTTGTGCAAATCGGGGCGAATAAAGCCGGACTTTTTATCCATTGCCTGCCGGTATTCAGCGCTATCCTGGCGGTTATCTTTCTCCATGAAAAACTGTATCCTTATCACATGGTCGGAATTGCTTTTGTTGTTTTGGGTATTGTCCTGTCGTCGCGATCGGGGATCCGTGCCGTACCGGTTTCCGGTAAAAATGGGATGAGATGAAAACTGTCTCTGCCAAGCCCATGTACCGTTACCTGATCGTTTTGACCATTGCTTCGGCGGTGGGGTTGCAGGCCTGGCGGACCTTGTTCAACAACTTCGCGGTGGAAACCGTCGGTCTGAATGGCGCCCAGGTGGGGATTATCCAGTCGGTGCGGGAAATTCCCGGTTTCCTGGCCCTGCTTACCGTTTATTTTATCCTGATTATCAAAGAACATCATCTTTCGGCACTGTCGATTCTTTTCCTGGGGCTGGGGGTAGCGCTTACCGGTTGCCTGCCGACCTACAGCGGCATTATCATCACCACCCTGATTATGAGCTCCGGGTTTCACTATTACGAAACCACCAATCAGTCTTTGACCCTGCAGTATTTTGATAAAACCAGATCCCCCCTGGTTTTCGGCCGCCAACGCCGCTATGCCGCCCTGGCCAATATTGCCGTCGGGGTTTTCATTTATCTTGCCCAGCCCTTTTTCAGCTATAAACAGCTTTACCTGTTGATCGGTATTTTGCTTGCCGCGGTGGCGCTCTGGGGGTTTTCCCGGAAGCCGGTTGATGAAACTTTGCCAGTGCAGCATAAAAAGATGATCCTGCGGCAGAAATACTGGCTTTTTTATTTTTTAACCTTTATGGCCGGTGCCCGTCGGCAGATTTTCATTGCTTTTGCGGTTTTCCTGCTGGTGAAAGTTTTCCATTTCTCTCTGCGCGAAGTGGCGATTCTTTTTCTGATCAATAATATCATCAATTTTTATCTCAGTCCCCTGATTGCCAGGGCCATCATCAGCTTTGGCGAAAGAAAAGTGCTTTCGCTTGAATATGCCAGCCTTGTACTGATTTTTATCGGCTACGCCCTGGTGCAGAGCAAGTTGCTGGCTGCCGGACTTTATATCCTGGATCATATTTTTTTTAATTTTGCCATTGCCATCCGTACTTATTTTCAGAAAATCGGCGCGCCTCGGGATATTGCCCCCAGCATGGCGGTGGGTTTTACCATTAATCACCTGGCCGCCGTGGTGCTGCCGGCCCTCGGCGGACTTATCTGGATGGTCGACTACCGTCTGGTCTTCATCGCCGGTGCAGCCATGAGCATGGTGTCCCTGGCTGCGGTCCAGCTGATCAAAACGCCCTGAGTATGGGCACATAATACCTATTTATTGGAGATTGACAACCATGACGACAGACCTTAGCCCAAAAACCATCTACCGGCAGGACTACCAGCCACCGGTTTTCATCATTGACCAGGTGGATTTGACTTTTGATCTGGCCGAAGAAAATACCGTGGTGACCGCCAAAATGATGATCCGCCGGAATCCAAATTCCAATCAACCTTCAGCCACCCTGGTACTGGACGGCCGAGAGCTTGATCTGCGGTCGGTGTCCCTTGATGGTCGGCACTTGCCTGCCGTCGATTACCAGGTGGATGAAGAATCCCTGACTATTACAAAAGTGCCGGATGCCTTCGAGTTGCAGTTGGTGACCCATATCAATCCCCGGGCCAATACTGCCCTGGAAGGGCTTTATCTATCCAGCGGCAATTTTTGTACTCAGTGTGAGGCCGAGGGTTTTCGCAAAATCACCTATTATCTTGATCGTCCCGATGTTCTCTCCCGGTTTCGGACCACTATTCGTGCCGATCGCCACCGCTACCCGATCCTGTTGTCCAACGGTAACCTGGTGGATCATGGTGAGCTGGCGGACGACCGCCATTTCACCACCTGGGAAGATCCTTTTAACAAGCCCTGCTATCTTTTTGCTTTGGTGGCCGGTAATCTGGTGGAAATTCGGGATGATTTTACCACCATGTCCGGCAGAAATATTTCCCTTCATATCTATGTGGAAGCCCGTAATTGCCAAAAATGCGCCCATGCCATGCGGTCGCTGGAAAAAGCCATGCGCTGGGATGAAGAGACCTATGGCCTGGAATATGACCTGGATCGCTATATGATTGTGGCGGTGGATGATTTCAACATGGGGGCGATGGAAAACAAGGGCCTGAATGTTTTTAATTCAAAGTATGTACTGGCCGAGCCGGAGACGGCCACCGATGCTGATTTCCAGGCCATCGAAGGGGTGATTGCCCATGAATATTTCCACAACTGGACCGGCGACCGGGTGACCTGCCGGGACTGGTTCCAGCTGAGTCTCAAGGAAGGGCTGACGGTTTTTCGCGACCAGGAATTCTCCGCCTCGGTGATCGGTCGGGCAGTGAAAAGGATTGAGGAGGTGCGGATTTTGCGCAACGCCCAGTTTCCCGAGGACCGCGGTCCGCTGGCCCATCCGGTGCGTCCGGATTCCTACGTCGAAATCAACAACTTTTACACGGTGACGGTGTACAACAAGGGTGCCGAAGTCATCCGGATGATTCAGACCTTGATCGGTCCGGAGTTGTTCCGCCGCGGCCTGCGTCTTTATCTCCAGCGCCATGATGGCCAGGCGGCCACCATCGAGGATTTTGTCGCCGCCATGGCCGAGGTTAGTGGCCGGGATTTTTCAATTTTCCGTCGTTGGTACAGCCAGGCGGGAACCCCGGAGCTTAAGGTGCGGACTGTCTATGATTCCCGGAATAAAACTTTTACCATAAACCTGCGGCAAAGTTGTCTCCCCACCCCGGGTCAGGAGAAAAAAGAACCTTTTCTGCTGCCGGTGGTGGTCGGCCTGTTGGATCGCCAGGGGCAGTCTCTGCCTTTGCAGCTGGCCGGTGAAGCGAAACCCGTGGCTGGTGATTCTCTGGTGTTGGAATGCGTTAAAGCTGAATCTTCCTTTCAGTTTATCAATGTAGCGTCGGAGCCGGTGCTTTCCTGCCTGCGGGAATTTTCCGCTCCGGTAATTCTGGATATTGATTGCAGTGATGCCGATCTGGCCTTTCTGCTGGCCCATGATCCGGATGAATTCAATCGTTGGGAGGCGGGCCAGCAGCTGGCCGTAAAAATCATGCTGCGCTTATTGACGGATATTGAACATGGCCGTGAGCTGGTGCTGGACAAAATATTTTCTGAAGCCGTTATCATGGCGTTTACTGATGAGCGGGTGGACCCGGCTCTGCGGTCGCTGACCGTTACCATGCCGACCGAAACCTACCTGGGAGAACAGTTGGAGCAGATAAATCCTGCAGCCGTTCACCGGGTGCGGGAATTTGTCCTCAGGCAGCTGGCCCTTGTCGGCGGCGAAAAATGGCTGGAGATTTATCGGCAGATGGCGGATGAGGGATCTTATTCCCTGGACCCTGCCGCCATGGCCCGTCGCCAGCTGAAAAATGTTTCTCTTGCTTACCTGATGAAAGGGGATGATCGTGAAAAACAGGAGCTGGCCGTTCGCCAGTATCGGGAAGCCGGCAATATGACCGATGTGCTGGCGGCTTTGACCTGTCTGGCAAACAGCGACCATCCTCAGCGTCAGCCGTCCCTCGATGATTTTTACCGGCGCTGGCATCATGATCCACTGGTGTTGGACAAGTGGTTTGCCATCCAGGCGGCTTCCAGCCGTCCGGACACCCTGGGAAAGGTCCGGGAACTTTTACGGCATCCGGATTTCACCCTTGACAATCCCAACCGGGTCCGGTCTCTGGTTGGGGTCTTCAGCCAAGGCAATCCGGCGGCTTTCCATGCGGCGGACGGCGGCGGTTATGCCTTCCTCAGTGACCAGGTCCTGAAGCTGGATTCCCGCAACCCCCAGATTGCCGCCCGGCTGCTGACCGCCATGACCTGCTGGCGACGCTACGATGAGTCCCGCCGGCAGCTGATGCGCGCCCAGCTTGAGCGGATTGCAAATACAACGGGCATTTCCAAAAACGTCTATGAAATCAGCACCAAGAGCCTGGCGTGATCAGGATGGAAAATTTCCGTAGTTTATTGATTGACAATATATACCTTTCAGGTATAATATTTATATCATGAAATATGAATTTGACCCCGCAAAATCAAAAATCAACAATAAGAAGCATGGGATTGATTTTATCGAAGTCCAGGCGCTTTGGGACGATCCCGATTTATTAGAAATTCCGGCAAGAACAACGGATGAACAGCGGTTTTTAGTTGTTGGAAAGATCGCCGAAAAACGCTGGTCGGGAGTTATTACCTATCGTGGTGAGAATATCAGGATTATCGCTGTGCGCCGGGCGAGAGATGAGGAGATTGAGATCTATGAAAGCTGAAGACTTCGACAAAAAATTTGATCAGGGAAAGAGTGTGCTGGAGTATCTGGATATGGCAAAAGCCAGACGTTCTGGATTGGAGCAAAAAAGGGTTAATGTCGATTTCCCTCTCTGGATGATTCATTCCCTGGATAAGGAGGCCAAACGCCTCGGCGTTCCCCGACAATCCATTATCAAGGTCTGGCTGGCGGAGAGGTTGCAGCAGGTCTCATCCTGATATTTTCGGAAAAACCGGGACAGAATTATTTTCCAGGAGAGGCAAGTCGAAAAGGTAGTCCGGTTTTTACCCCTTTTGGTAAAAGCCTCTTGGAGGTTTGTTTTGGACAGCATCAATAAAAAGGAACTCAGCGAAAGCGATATCTGTGATCTGTTCATTACTCCGGCAGTGAAGAATGCCGGCTGGGATCAGACAAGGCAGATGCGGCGCGAGGTGACTCTCACCCCCGGCCCTGTTGTTGTCCGGGGCAACATGTCGGCCCGCAATAAGAAAAAGAAAAAGTTTGCCGACTATGTCCTTTCCTGGGAGCCCGGGATTCCCCTTGCGGTTATCGAGGCCAAGGATAACAATCATATTGTCAGCCATGGCATGCAGCAGGCCCTGGGGTATGCTGAAATCCTGGCGGTGCCCAGCGCTTTCAGTTCCAACGGCGACGCCTTCGCCTCACACAATAAAGTTTCCGCTCCCGGCGAAGATATCGAAACTCAGTTTCCGCTTGAACAGTTTCCCGCACCACAAATTCTCTGGCAGCGCTACAAAGCATATCGCGGCATTGAAGAAACGGCGGAAGAGCTGGTTTTGCAGCCCTATCACGCAGACAGCTCCGGCAAGAAGCCGCGCTATTATCAGGTCGAGGCGGTCAACCGGGTGGTTGAGGCGGTTGCCAGGGGTCGGAAGCGCGTGTTGCTGGTCATGGCCACCGGCACCGGCAAGACCTACACTACCTTTCAAATCATCTGGCGGCTCTGGAAAGCCAAAGCGGTCCGGAGGGTTCTTTTCCTGGTTGATCGCAATATTCTCGCCGACCAGACTCTGGTCAATGATTTCAAGCCTTTTGGCCCGGTGATGACCAAGGTTAAAAAACGCCGGATTGATCCGGCCTACGAAATCCAGCTGGCCCTCTACCAGGCCATCACCGGACCGGCCGAAGACGATAAAATCTTTAAAAGCGTCTCTCCCGATTTTTTCGACTTGATTATTATCGACGAGTGCCACCGGGGCAGCGCCGCCGAAGATTCCGCCTGGCGTGAAATCCTGGAATATTTTTCCGGCGCCATTCAACTGGGCATGACCGCTACCCCCAAAGAAACCAAATATGTTTCCAATCTCACCTATTTTGGTGATCCGGTCTACAGTTACAGCCTGAAACAGGGGATTGAAGATGGTTTTCTCGCCCCCTACAAAGTTGTTCGCATCGATATCGATAAAGACCTCTATGGCTGGACTCCGCCTCGCGGCATGATTGATGACCTTGGCCGTGAGATCGAAACCCGCACCTACAATCAGCAGGATATGGACCGCATCCTGGTTCTCAACCAGCGTACCAAACTGGTTGCCGGGCGGGTCATACAGTTTCTGACCGCCACGGACCCCTTTGCCAAGACCATCATCTTCTGTGAAGATATCGACCACGCCGAACGGATGCGGGTGGCCATCATCAATGCTGCCGGCAAGCTGGCTATCGATAATCCTCGCTATATCGTCCGCATCACCGGCGACAGTGTCGAAGGTAAGGCCGAGCTTGACAATTTCATCGATCCCGAGAGCCGCTTTCCGGTCATTGCCACCACCTCGGATCTTTTAACCACCGGCGTCGATGCCAAAACCTGCAAGCTTATTGTTCTGGATAAAACCATCAACTCGATGACCACCTTCAAACAGATCATCGGCCGGGGGACGCGCATCGAAGAAGAGTACCATAAATATTTTTTCACCATTATGGATTTCAAAAAAGCCACCGAGCTGTTTCGGGATGTGGAGTTTGATGGCGAGCCGGTCGTTATCTATGAACCTGGCCCTGATGACGATCCCGTTCCCCCCGATCCTGACGGCCCTGGCGACGACGATGAAGATGACGATGGTGATAGTGAAAGTGGCTATAAAATTGTCGTCAGCGGCGTCCCGGCCAGTATTATTGCCGAACGGATTGAATATATCGGTCCCGATGGCTATCTGATGACCGAATCATATCGTGATTTCAGCCGCAAACAGATTCAATCAGCCTTCACGTCCCTGGATGAATTTCTTCGCCGCTGGAACAGCGCCGAAAAGAAGCAGGCGATTATTGCCCTGCTCGAAGATCACGGCATCGTCTTCGACAATCTTGCTGAAATCGTCGGCAAAGACTACGGCGCCTTTGATCTCATCTGCCATATTGCCTACGATCAGCCGCCGCTCACCCGCAGGGAGCGGACCGAAAAGGTTAAGAAACGCGATTATTTCAGCCGCTACGGCGAACAGGCCAAAGCGGTCTTAAACGCCCTGCTGGATAAATACGCCGATGAAGGGGTCTCACCGCTCGAAAATGCCAAAGTGCTCAAGCTCAAACCCTTCAGCGATATGGGAACGCCAATGGAAATTATCAACCAGGCTTTCGGCGGCAAGAACCATTACGAAAACGCCGTCCGGGAGCTGGAAAAGGAACTTTTTAATCGGGAGCAGTCCGCGTGAGCAACGTTTCCGGGATTATCAAATCCATTCAGGACATAATGCGCAAAGATGTCGGTGTCGATGGCGACGCCCAGCGTATCAGCCAGCTGGTCTGGATGTTTTTCCTGAAAATTTTCGACGACCGGGAAGCTGAGCTAGAACTGCTCGAAGATGATTATCACTCGCCGCTGCCCGAAGATCTGCGCTGGCGATCCTGGGCCAAAGATCCCGAAGGCATGACCGGTGATGAGCTCGCCGATTTCGTCAATATGAAACTTTTCCCCGCCCTGAAAAATGAACTTGATATCCAGGGGCTGGACGGCAAGCGCGCCCTGGTTGTCCGCGACCTTTTTGAAGATGCCTACAACTACATGAAGTCCGGCACTCTGATGCGCCAGGTGATCAATAAAATCTGCGAGATCGACTTTAACACCCGGCAGGATCGCCATACCTTCGGCAATATCTACGAACAGATTCTCAAAGACCTGCAAAGTGCCGGCAATGCCGGTGAATTCTATACCCCCCGCGCCGTGACCCAATTTATTGTCAATCGGGTCAATCCGCAATTAGACGAAACTGTTCTCGATCCGGCCTGCGGCACCGGCGGCTTCCTTGCCTGTGCCATTGAGCATAAACGCCAATGTTACGTCAAAACCGCGACCGACGAAGAAACCTTGCAGGCTTCCATTCACGGCGTCGAAAAAAAATCCCTGCCCCATATGCTCTGCGTCACCAACATGATCCTCCACGGTATTGATACTCCCATCAATATCAAGCATGACAATACCTTGAGCCGACCTTTGCGGGATTATACCAACAAAGATCGGGTCAATGTTATCGTCACCAATCCGCCTTTTGGTGGTATGGAGGAAGACGGTATCGAAAACAATTTTCCGGCGACCTTCCGTACCCGGGAAACCGCCGATCTTTTTATGACCCTGATTATCCATCTCCTCAAAGCCCGGGGCCGGGCAGCCGTTGTTCTCCCTGACGGTTTTTTCTTTGGCGAAGGCATGAAAACCCGGCTCAAGGAAAAACTCCTGGCTGAGTGCAACCTCCACACCATCGTCCGCCTGCCTAACGGCGTTTTTAGCCCCTATACCGGCATCAAAACCAACCTCCTCTTTTTTACCAAAGGCGAGCCCACCAAAGCTATCTGGTATTACGAACACCCCTATCCGGAAGGCGCCAAAAGCTACAACAAAACCAAGCCCATGCGTTTTGAGGAATTCCAGACCGAAATCGACTGGTGGGGCCGCGAGGTCGATAATTTTGCCGCCCGGAAAGAAACCGAACGGGCCTGGAAAGTTACCATCGATGAGATCAAGGCCCGCAACTACAACCTCGACATCAAAAATCCTCACGTCAGCGACCAGCTCAACCACGATCCCGACGAACTCCTGGAAAAATATGCCAAACAGCAGCAGGAAATCCAAAACCTCCGCGACCAGCTCAAAACCATCCTGGCCGAGGCCCTGAATGGTGGAGACGTCTGAAAAATGACCTGCCTGATCACCGAACATCTCGATATCTGGACCAATTCCCGGGAGCCGAAAAAGACCGGCGGCCGGGGCCGGGGAAAAAAGACGAACGGCTACAGCTTGTACGGCATCAAAAAACTCCGCGAATTGATCCTGGAGCTTGCCGTCCGGGGCAAACTTGTCCCCCAAGATCCCAACGACGAACCCGCCTCGGAACTGTTGAAAAAAATCGCCCAAGAGAAAGCCCGGCTGATCAAAGCAGGCAAAATCAAAAAACAGAAGAAATTGCCGGAGATTACGGAGGATGAAAAGCCTTTTGAGTTGCCGGCGGGGTGGGAGTGGGCGAGATTAGGCTCTATATCTCAAATTAACCCCAGAAACGAAGCTGAAGTTAATTTGAAAGCCTCATTTATTCCGATGCCTCTTATATCTATTTCACATACAGGCGAACATGGTCAAGAGACAAAAGCATGGGGTGAAATTAAAAAAGGGTATACCCATTTTGCGGATGGTGATATTGGCGTTGCAAAAATCACCCCTTGCTTTGAAAATAGTAAGGCAGTTGTACTTTCTGGATTAAAGAATGGTATTGGTGCAGGGACGACGGAGCTCCATATTGCAAGACCTTTTGGTTCCACTTTGGTTTCACGTTATGTATTGTTGTTCTTGAAAGCGCCTATGTTTTTGCATGCAGGTGAGACTAAGATGACCGGTACTGCTGGTCAAAAGCGCGTGCCAAAAGAGTTTTTTTCGGAAACACCTTTGCCCTTGCCACCGCTTGCTGAACAATCCCGCATCGTCGCCAAAGTCGATGAACTGATGGCCCTTTGTGACCAACTGGAAAAGCAACAAACCGACAGCAATACCACCCACCAAACCTTGCTGGAAACCCTGCTCGCTACCCTCACCAATGCCGTCGACCACGACGAATTTACCCATGCCTGGCAACGCCTTGCCAACCACTTCGACCTTCTGTTTACCACTGAGCAGAGCATCGACCAACTCAAACAAACCATCCTCCAACTCGCCGTCATGGGCAAACTCGTCCCCCAAAATCCTGACGATGAACCCGCCAGCGTTCTACTAGAAAAAATTGCCGAAGAAAAAGATCGGTTGATTAAAGAAGGAAAAATTAAAAAACAGAAAAAGCTGCCGGAGATTACGGAGGAGGAAAAGCCGTTTGA